>JACPPH010000006.1 GCA_016191105.1 Candidatus Saccharibacteria bacterium | reverse complement strand
TGAGCCAGCTACGGTGAGATTACCATTGACCTGTTCATTACCGTTAATAACTACTAGGCCAGTAGCAGCTGTTGGTTTGGCGGGGCTGAGATTATTCAGATCGAAGGTAGTAGAGCCAAACTGGTCACTTAGGTTGGAGGGTGCCTCAGTGTATTTTAAACTACGGTAAGCAGCAAATATCCCAAGCGGAATAAGCAGTATGGCCAGTATGGCAGCCGCGCCAAACAATATTTTCTTTAAGGGCCTATGGGGTTTGGCGGTTGTCGGTTGTACAGAAAGTACTTGATTGTTAAAGTCCTGCTCGTTTAACTTGCCCTCTTTAGCAATCTGGCTACTCAAAAGATCGCCAGTAACATTTTTGCTGTTTGTAGTACTAAAAGCCGGCGGACTCTGACTCGTTGAGTTCGCTGGTGCAACTGGCTGGTTGCCTTGTGCGGGAGTATTAGCAGGTGTGTCTTTGTCTAGATTCACTACGGTTATAGATCAAGCCTTCCAACACGCTATAGAACGCACTATTAATCTTATGCTACACTGTAGTAATTGTAGCGGTTTAATACTGCTTATGCAACAGATCTACAACAGATATTAAACTATAGAGGGATTATTTTTGACCAACCGCTATGCGCTGTTTTGTCTCGGCCGTTGCTGCGATCAGCAAGTGCAATAGCCAAATACGCTCTTGTTGCGAGAATTCGCTGGCTAGCGATCCACACAGCAACAGAAAAGTATTTTGCTTAATTCGCGCTGCTAGAGCGAAGCTTAGGCCAAAGCACTTTTGCCTTCTTTTGGTGTTTTCAAAAGAAGGTCGCCAAGGGCGAAATCCTTTTGAATCTTGCGCTGTGCGCGCAGCACTTCTTTGTGGCCAAAGAAGCAAAGCCTCCGACACGGGCTCAAATCTAGAAACACCAAAGCTGTCTTACCTTTCTGTTCTCGACACTGCACAAGACCTCGCGTCGGTTCGAACAGAAGCGGTCCGTCAACTTTAGCTTTCTGGTTACCGAGTGTCGGCAAGCTTAGCAATGTCAGTAAAATAAGTTAAATGTTGGCAAACAGCCAAACTGTATTGTCGGCGACCTGTAAAATACCCCGCTTTATTTCCATGGTTTTTTCTTCCTGAACAGTGCGGACTTTTACCTCGCAGGGCACCAAGAGGCTTAAAAAGTTAGCGTGGCCATACAAAATGTCGAACTTGCCTACTGAGCTTTCGGCGGTTACAGCTACAGCCGGGCCGTTATAAAATGTTTCAAATGGTGAAAATACCGTTACTTGAAATTCCCGAGTTAGCTTCACCATTATGTCAGCCACCATTGACAATTTTATCAACTTCTTTGAGCATTTGGGCGCGGGGCACATATTGGCCTTTTATGCCGCTGAGTTTTTCGGTTACAAACATATTCTGGGCAAAATACTGTATTAGTTCTTGAGCTCTGTGATAATAATTTTGGTCAACCAAAGAGAGTTCGGCTTCACCAATAATCGCGACTATGCCTTCGAGGCTTTTATGTTTTTGCAAAATCTTTTGTACTAGGGGAACCAAACTGGCATGCTGCTGGCCAACTATTTCGGCTGTGAGGACAGCAGATGTTGTATTTAAAAGATCTACTGCCGGATATATGCCACGCTCAGCAACCTGACGGCTTAACACAATCACACTATCGAGCTGCTGATACATAGCCACCACCGCTGGGTCACTCAAATCGTCGGCTGGTACAAATATAGATTGTACGGCAGTAATTGATCCATTTTTAGAAATACTCAGATTTTGTTCAAAGCGACTTAGCTCCGAGAATAATGTAGGCTGGTAGCCGCCTTCAGACGAAGCTGCATCTAGTTGAGTGGAAAGCTCGTTTCCGGCTTGTAAATAACGATAAATATTGTCAACAAAAAATAACACATCCGTCTTATTCGCATCGCGAAAGTACCTTGCCACGGTAGCCGCACTTCGGGCTGTTAAAAAGCGCATGGCGGCATTCTCGTTCATTTGGCCCAAATACATAACTGTGTTCTTTAGAAGATTGGCCTCTTTGAGCGTCTGATACAGCTCAAATGCCTCTCTAATACGTTCGCCCATGCCAACGAAGAAGGAAAGGTCCTTGCCAGCTCGAGTTACATTATGCATGAGCTCGGTCGTAAGAACCGTTTTGCCAACACCGGCACCGCCCAATATGCCAACTTTCCGCCCACGCACAAACGGCGCAAAGAAATCAATTACTTTAATGCCGGTCTCGATTACGGTATCGGCGCTAGCGGCGTCTAAATTAATCTCGGTATCGTCGGCCACCGGCACATAGCTGATTTGCTTGAGAGGATCATCGCTATCTAGAGTGCGACCCAAGGCATCGAATACTCTTCCCATAGCCCCTTGGCCGACCGGCAGTTTTAGAATTTCGCCATTGGAAAGTAACTTGTCGCCTTGTTCCAAAGATGTTTCGGTGAGGTTTAATGCTACTAGCACATCGCTATCCTGGACACCGATTACTAAAAATTGTAAGTCCGGTTTTTCAAACAAGTGAAGCAGCTGCCCAAGTATAGGCGGTCGGCCAGCAAACTCTGCCTTTACCACCAGTCCGTTTACGCTCTGAACCTCGGCTTTTAATTGACCGCTACTCACACCGATCTCCTCTGCCTGTGTTTATAACGCCTGCTAAGCTCATCCTTCTCGTAGCGCTTTTGTCGAGAATACGACCGAAACAGCTCTTGTGAGATGTGTTTGGCTCGAACGCTCGCAGAGTTCATAGCCGTAAATCGACTAGCAAATTGAGCCAGGCTCGATTCTAGAATAACCTCTAATAAGGTAGTGTTAAGCATCATGTTCTGCAAGTATCGCGCCAATTCTTCTAGATTTGGCTCAAACAAATAATCCTCGGCAGTGATAACCTCTGCGTCTGGATTAGCTTGTTCTTGTTCAGAGATTCGACGAACAGTTTCGACTAACGAAAAATGTATTACTTGCTGCACACTAAGTGAGGCAAAGCTCTGATAGTAGACAAGCGGGGCTTGGTAGTGACTAATCTGCTCTATAACATCATTGATTTCTATTGGCTTGGTGACATCCGGCAGTGGGTAGGAAGCCTTGGCCTGTATGCCGTGAGCCTCCAGCAGACGCCTGCCGTGCAAACCAATCACAAAAAAATCAACGTCAGGAGATATTATTTGATCTAACACCGTATTAACAAGTTGAGAGTCAATCTCGCCGCTTAAGCCGGCATTACCAGTTACCAACACTACAGCCGTATTAGTACTTTTTGTCACACCGGCCTCTAAAAGCTCTTCTTCCTTTTGACTAATACGTAGCTGGCTGTAGAGCCGCCACAGCCTTTGAAAAAATTCGCGGCTGGCTATAACCTGATCTTTTATTTGACGAATGCGGATTGAGGCAATGCTTTCTAAAATGTGCGATATGTCTTCGATCGCTAAAACATCTTGATACTCGGCATAGGTTTGGGCAGATTTTTTCATTTAGCAACCTCGGTTTGGATTTTTGTACCATTTTTTAAAAGCTGGCTTGCTAGGCTTGCATACTGCTCATCGGTTGGTTTGGCTGGTATCTTAATTTTTGCCACCTCATTTTTGAGCCAGGCGACATCGAAGTTGCGCGGGCTTTCCAATCTCAGCACGACCTCTAGCATTAATCGCTGCTGTGCTAAAGAATAGTTTTCTCCTGATTCTTGCCTAAAGACTTCATTAATGCGCTCGCCCATAGCAATTTCGTGCTGGGCCACCTGGCTAGATTGATCACCAAAGCGCGTGTAATCTAAAGCGGTTTGGTAGCGCGACATTTCTTTGCGCACACTTACCACAATCTCTTGCATTGAGGGCTGCAAACTTCGGCCACCCACACGGCTAACCGAAAGACCAACATTAATAGCCGGATGCTCACCCTGGTGCATGGTTTCTAGGTCAAACACAATTTGCCCGTCACTCATTGAAATTAAGCTAGTAGCCTGGTAGCCTGTAAGGTCGTTATTTGGAGTAGTGCCGACCGCAAACACTGTTTGGGCACTATTAGTTTTAGCTAGCTTGCCAGCACGCTCGAGCAGCGCCGAATGGACATGGAACATATCGCCAGGATAGGCCTCACGACCCACATTTTGATCCACTAGCAGGGCCATTTCTCGATATATTTTGGCATGGTTAGAGAAATCATCATAAATTACAATAACGTCTTGCCCGCCATACCAAAGACTTTCGGCCACAGCACAACCCGCATAGGGTGCCAAAAAACCTACTGCCAGCGGATCCATTGAGTCAGCCACCACCATTACCATATTCTTCATAACACCCGACTCGTTAAACATTTTAACCAGTCTATTTAACTCTGCTCGAGGCTTAGCAATCAACACATAAACCACCAGCTGACCAGCCTGAGCCTGATGAATTGCCACCTGGCTTAAAAAGCTTGTCTTACCCGACTTAGAGTCACCCATAATAGCCATGCGTTGGCCCTTAACTAGTGGCAACAAGGTGTCTACCACAGTAACACCGCTTTCTAGTTGTTCTTGCACCATTGCCCTGTCTCTAAAAGGTGGTGCCGCCCGAAAGTATGGAGAGACTTGAGTGCTTGGCACAAAGCCCTTACCGTCTAGAGGCCTGCCGAGCGGACTTACTACGCGCCCCAAAAGTTTCTTACCAACCCCCAAACTAAGCTCGGCATTCAAGATCGTAACCAGCTCGCCGGCGCGCACCAGCTCGCTATTGAGCAATAAAATCTGCAAACTATCTGCATTGAGCTGCCAAACCACACCTTGTGCTCCACCCGCGAATATAACTTCGCTATGAACTTTAACACCCGGCAACAGACTGGTAACAACTATAAAGTCATTAAATTCAACAACCTCAGCCGTTGGCTGACCCTTTTTTACAAGTTTACTAAAAATCTGACTCTCAAACATTGTGTAACGCCTTTATAAGTAGCTGTTTATTTTGCGTTAGGGCTTGTCGCAACGACAGATCATAAATCGACCTATCTGTCCTAACTATGCAGCCCGCCAAAATCTCGGGCGACTGAACAATGTGCACGAGCAAGTTGGGCTGTAAGCGACCACGTAGCCACTGTACCAGCTCAGCTGTTTCGTCATCACTCGGAGCACTCGCCAAAAACACGGATATTTCAGCGGCTGTTTGCATGCAGTCGCTAACAAACTGTTTTAAAGCCTGAACCGTTTTGAGGTTAAGTGACTTAATGCCGTTTTCACTAAGCAAGGCATTAAGATCGGGGTCGTTAACTTTCATGCCAGTCTTTAGTCTGCCTAACAATCGCTGAAGGTGTCGCAATTGAGTTCGGTTGGCAATATTGGCTGGCAGTTTATAGGCCATTTTGAACATCCTTTTGCAGAGCCGGCAAGTTAGCCTCCAACGACTTATATAGATAATCTTTTTGTTGCTGATAATCAATCTCGGCTGCCACTTCCGACAGGTAACTAATCATGATGTCAGCGGCTGATGAGTCAACTTTTTCTACCACGTTGGCCTTGGCTTTTTTGAGCTCCTCCTCTAGTGACTTTTTGTAGCCCTGATTAGCAGCAGTGGCGGCCGAGGCAGCTTCGTGTAAATTCTTTAGGGTTTTTTGCAGAGTAGCGCTTAAGGCTTGCTCGTAGTCTTTGAGCTGCTTGTTGTTTATCTTGTTTAGCTTGGCAGTAAATTCTTGATCTATAAGAGCTGCTTTTTGTTGTAATATCTTTTCGAGTTTTGCCGACTCCTTGTCTAGATCGTGCCTAAACTTTTCCTCGGCCACAGGGGCTGGAAGCTTAGTTGGCCTATGCTTAACAGGCTGAGTTTCTTTTTTTTCGGCAAACCAGTGTTGTGGCATTACCAGCAGCACTATCACTATTAGAACTATGATCACAAATATTGCTAGCAAATATAACATGTCACCCTCTGATTATTATTACTATTATACTAAAGGCCATAAGCAAAACCACTATTACCACCACTACTACTTGCAAAAGACCGGCAAATATTGCGCCTCTGCTCAATGGGTTGCGCCCTAAAGACCGCACACTGCCTGAGACAGCAGAGTACAAGATAACCATGGCCACAATCATAGCCGCGGCAAATATAACCAGTGAGGCGATGGTACGCGTCGAAGATACCTGGTGACCAGCAACACTCGAAAATAAGCTAGAAAACGGTGCCAGCACCGATGGCAAACCGGGTCCTTGAGCACTATAGTCTTTAACCTCGACATTTACTGGTATGGTGCCGATTGCAACTTTCTTGGCCGAACCATCCTTGGCAGTTAGACTTTGTGTGGTTACGCCTGCGCTTGACGCACTAAAGCCGCTGGCGGCCTTGCCAAGCACCTTGCCGGTGTCTGTAGCCTTCATAGCCACACCAGCTATCGGTGATGGGCTTAGCTGATCGCCGTTCTGAATTCCGCCGTTTATATCGGAAACCGCTACCGAGACAAGACCGTTTGTAACAACTTCTACTTGACGGCCAATAGCATCTATATTGACAGAAACATCGGTCGGTCGCACCACCACCCCATACAGGTTTTGCTGGTTCTGATTGTTTGCAAGTTCAATTTTATTCTGTACCAACGACACAGCCGCACCGGCCGGCAAATCTTGATTGGTTTGATAGCCGTGGCTAATTACATTGGCAGCTACAGCCAGCAATGGCAAAAGCAAAAAGACGCCCCCCATCGTAACCATCACAAGCTGAGCTATTCGCTTTTGCCAAAGATTGAAAGATAACATTAAAATTTCGAAAAAAGCGTATTGCGCTTATCCTTATGTTCATTGTACCATTTTTTAGTATAACTAGCCTAGCAATCAAATAAGGTGTTGTTCAGCTAGCTTAGCTCGCAAACTTTCATCGATATCGCCAGCACCCATAAACACAATTATGTGATTTTGGTCAAACAACTTGCTGGCAGTCGCGTATGCCGAATTAAAATTGGGGGCGAACAGAACACCATCCTTACCTATAGCTCGCACAAGATCCTCAGAACCTTTACCTGCTCCGCTGTCTCTGCCTTGCGGAGTATAAAGCGGTATAATTATCGCCATGTCTGCCGCTTCAAAAGCAGCTACAAAGTCATTAAAAAGCCCACTCAAGCGTTCATGCTGGTGGGGCTGGAATACGCAAACTAATCGTTTGTTGGGGTTGGCCTCGCGCAAAGCCTGCAAGCTAGCTTTTACCTCGGTAGGGTGGTGGCCATAGTCGGAGTAAATCCCTTCAGACACCTCCTCGAGTCTGCGCCAGCTGCCTTTAAACCCATGCAAGCTCTTGCGCAAGCTAGGTTCTGCTATGCCCAGAGCTTTTCCTACCCGAAAAGCAGCTTCGGCATTGCTTTGATTGTGCCCACCTGGTATGGACAGATTGTGCTTGGCAATATCTGTGCCATTAAAAACAACCACTGTCCTATTTTTACTATCAAATCTCTTTAGCAGCCTCGTAACCGATTTATCCTGGCCATTGGCCACCAAAACTCCCTCAGGGCGAACATTGTTGGCAAAGTCCAAAAAGCTTTGTTCGACCGATTCCAGATCGGGATAAATTTCTAGGTGTTCCAGATCAATATTGTTTATAACAGCTATCTGGGGATAGTAGTGATGAAAGTGCCGATTATATTCATCGGCCTCCAACACCAGCCATTTGCTACCGCCGTGGCGAAAGTTATTGTCGTCCAGCTCCTTAACCTTGGTGCCAACCACGACGGTCGGATCTAGCCCAGCGGCTATCATAATAATTGCGACCATTGCGGTAGTGGTACTTTTGCCGTGACTGCCAGCTACAGCTATAGTGCTGTATTGCCTAGTAAGTAAGCCAAGGGCTTCGGCGTAGAGCGCCATTTTAATGCCGCGCTTCTTGGCTGCGTCGTATTCAGGGTTACCGGCTTTAACAGCGGCCGAATGAATAATTTCGTCGGCTCCATCGATGTGGCTAGCATGGTGACCAATATAGATAGTTACGCCTTGATCCATTAAAAAATCAGTTGTTTCAGAGCTTACAGCATCGGATCCACTAACTTTATAACCCTGGGCTAAATACCATTGCGCCAAAGCCGAGACACCAATACCACCGATAGCAATAAAATGAACATGGCGAGCCCGTTCAGTCATTTAACAATTCTTTTAAGTCTTTTTGAGATGCCTCGGCTGCCGACTTGTCATAGTTATCGCGACCCGGCTGAAAGTAGGCGTGGCCAGTGTCATACTCTCGGGCTTTGTAAGCAATGCCAGCTTGATTAAGCTCAGTTTGGGTTTTTTGTCGATCTTCTGGTGGAATACTGCCATCTTGAGTGCCGTAAAAGCTAAGTACTCCTAGGCCAGTGTCATTAGCACGCGCCTTGGTAAGCGCTTCGATCGGACTTTGGCCTTCGTAATAGTCTGGCATGTGTGCGCCGGCACCATAGAACGATACAATTCTGTTTACGCTTGGCTCAAGTCCGGCCAAGTAAGCCAACCGCCCACCAAAACAGAAACCAATTACTCCAAGGCTTTTGACACTCGAGTTTTCAGCCGAGATTTCATTGAGCACTTTTTTGAAAGAACCTACAAAGTCCTCGCCTTTCAGGCGCTGCATTAGCTCATGGGCTTTTTCGCGATCATCGCCGCTAAACACCGACGGCTGGTCGGCTAAAACATAAAAGTAGTCAAACATGTAGATCGGCCGCTGAAATTCCTTGGCAAATTCTTCGACTGTTTGCTTTGAGTAGTCGGTTAGGCCATAAATATCTGGCAGCACGATTATTGCCACCATAGCTTTGGCGTAATTCTTGTTGCTTTTGGATTCATATATATAGGGCTTATTCATGGTTACATAATATCACAAAAACAGCGGTACACTCGATAGCTCAAGGGAGCTGCTGGTGGTTTGGCCTACTTGCTTTTTTGTGTTGTTAAGACCAGTTGCATTTTGTAGCTTGCTTGCAAAGCCCCATATAAACACCCCGAACATGAAGAGGGCAAACAAAATCATTACTGCCCCAACCACATATTTTAACTTCATGTTAAGCTAAACTCCTCGGTATGAATATTTTTGTTAGCTATGCCTTTGGTTTTTAGTTGAGCACGCAACACTTTCATCATGGGCGGTGGACCACAAACCATAAAAGCTGCGTTGTCTAAATTCTTGCTTTGTTTAAAGATAGCCTCGGCTGTTAAAAACCCGGCTCGGTCTGTAGCCCAAGGAATAAGTCGTAGGTTTTTGTGGTCCTTGGCAGCCTTTTGCAACTCATCTAAATACACAGCTTCGGTCTTCTTTTTGGTTGAATAGTATAAATCAACCTGTTGATCATTGTTGAGTGAAGCCGTCATGGATAAAAACGGCGTTAGGCCTATGCCGCCAGCTACCCAAACTTGTCGCTTATTAGTCACTATTTGATTTGAAAAAGTACCATAGGGAGCATCAATCTTTACGTTTTGACCAAGTTTGAGCGTTGACAGATTCTTAGTAAAATCGCCAACCTGTTTTATGCTAAAGCGCAGTGCTTGAGCCGGGCCAGAGCTCATAGTAAACGGGTGGCTCTCGCCAAGAAGCCCTTTGGCCTCAGCCTTAAAAAATGCAAACTGCCCTGGCAATCTTTTGACTATTGGGCTTTGAGACTGCAAGTGCAGCTCAATTATGTCGCCTTTGTGCACAATAGAATCGACCGTGTAATCGTAAAATTTCGAAAAGCTCTTGTGAAAGAGTGAGCGGTAAATATACACAGCGGCCGCAAGACCTAGCAGAGTTAATATATAGGCCTGTAATAGCGGCAGACTACTAATGTCCGAGCCACCAACAAAAATGGCATGAATGCCGCCTAAAAACACCAAAGCGCCCAAGAGGCGCATAACCATAATTAGTCGTTTTTGAGTTATGTTTATGTATAGAACAATAATCATTAGGCTCATGAATGTAGCTAGAGTAACCTCGCCCAACAGTCTAAGGGGGCTTGCAAAGCTGGGTTTTATAAATTCATAGGCACTGATTGGCGAGCTTAATAGGTAGCGGGTTGTTAAAAGTATGGGGTGAATAAGCAATAATATGAGTGCCAGGCAACCAATTATATGGTGGGCTCGGTAGGTGTTATCTAACCCCATAAATAAGCGGCCTAAGATTTTTAGGCGGGCACTTAAAACTACTGCCCAAGCAAATAGTGCTAAGCCACCCAAGCCAGCAAGCCTACCCAAATTTCTAATTATCTGGCCAGTGTTTTCCCACTGAGTTGGCTGGGCAATAAGCCAAATAAGAATAGGGATAGCCGCCACAACAAATGTAGCTAGCCAGCCCAAATTAGTGAAGCGATTACGCATGTTTATATTATATAGTACTCTTGCTGTATCTTATTTGCAGCTACAAGTATAATCATGTTAAAGCGAAACATTAATGGCAGATAAAACCCACATGCAACGAGCCGGTAGAGTCATATCGGTTACAACCTCAGTAATCGCGATAGCTTTAATAGTAGCTGCCATTATGTGGGGTGCCACCATACTCAAAGATGCAATCGCCAACAAACAAAAGGCCAATAAATCTTCGGCCCAACAACAAAACCAAGCACCAGCCGATGCAGTTGCAGCAATTAAATCGACCTCTATAAACAGTCCGTCGTACCCAGGTGGATATGTTAGTCTTATTGCCATAGTAACGCCGTATTCGCTATGCAACATCGCTGTTCATTATCAGCCTGGACTAGCCGGCCCTACTCTGGATCAAAAAACCTCCAACGATATTGGGCAAGTAAGTTGGAGCTGGATTGTAAGTAAAGACACTCAAGTTGGCAGCTGGCCAGTTTACTTAACCTGCGAGGTAAATAACACCAAGGCCAGCTCGTCGGTTAACTTAGAAGTTAATAATCAGTAGAGTTTTATGATTGCGGTGGTGGAGCTGAGGGGAGTCAAACCCCTGACCTCCGCAATGCGAATGCGGCGCTCTATCAACTGAGCTACAGCCCCGGATTGACCGAACAAATAGAATTTCATTCTCTTATTCGATCGTAGATAGTCACAAAAAACACAGAATGAATTATATCAGAGCAGACTATTTTAACCTATGGGCGCCGAAAGGTTGAGTTAAAGTAGCCACCGATTGGCCCGAATAGCCAATTGATGGCCCCGGTGGCTATCACTATACCGGCAAGCACCATCACAACTGCAACCAGTTTAATAAAACCGCTCGAGCTACCCGGAAACCGATTTTCGATAGCACTAATCCGACCTGTAAAGTTAAAGATCTGTCGGCTAAACACTAGCCCAACCGTGCCGGCAGCGATTAAGCCAATGCCAATCAGAATTTGAGTAAATAGCATAACCCTATTGTAGCATAACCAGGACTTGAAAAACTGACATGTTTACAGGTATAATATGTGGGTTAAATTGTTCTTAAGCGGTAATTGTAGCTATTGCGGCTACTAGCCGATTAAATAAGAGAATGAAATTCTATTTATTTAATCGAACAAGGGCTTGTAGCTCAGTCGGTTAGAGCGCGTCACTGATAATGACGAGGTCGCAGGTTCGATTCCTGCCAAGCCCACCATTATGGGGTGTCGGCTGGCTTGCCAGTCGCACTCCACCATATAAAACTCATTATGTTTTCTAAGAAAGCAATTCTACAAGCAGTCAGCAAAGGGCTGCTTAAATTTGAGCCTTTCGACAAATCGCAAATCGAGTCGGCACATATAAATTTTCATCTTTCAGACAGCCTCAAAATTCAGCCCAAGGGCTTCGCAGTTGCCAAAACCATAGAGAAGATAACACTCTCAGGCAATATTTGTGGGATTATAGAGGGCCGAGCCACACTAGCCAAGCAAGGTATTTCGGTAGAACAATCTTCTACCTTTATTGAGCCAGGGTCTGATAACCAGATCACTTTAGAGATATTCAATGCAAGTGATAAGCGGGTTGAATTAAAGGCTGGCCAAGAGATTGCAAAGATCTTTATCTTGAAAGTTGTGGATAACATTTAGGGGCATTAGCTCAGTTGGCAGAGCGCCTGCTTTGCAAGCAGGAGGTCATCGGTTCGAACCCGATATGCTCCACCATTTTGTACAATCATGTATCCCAAACTACCACTATGTATAGGTGGTTTTTTGATACCTATATTCGATTTCGCATATAGCAAACTAATTGTCAATGCGTGACGGTAATGACATGTAGTCAGTATTGATAGAATTGATCTGCAGGCCTTCGTATGTGTTGAATATGGTCGATGAACTCTCAATCACGAGGCTGATGTTTAGAAAGCTAGCTACCGCGTGATGCGTCAAGCTGTATTCAGTGTACTGGTAACCGGGATCAACGTATCCGAACGAGAAGAAGGCTGGGCTTACGTGGGTGAAGTAAGAATAGTAGTCATAGAGGAATTTGGGTTTTTCACCGAGCACATCGATTCGATGCTGAATTTCTGACGAGGACCATTCGGCTTTCTTCTTAATGTCTACTGGTATATCTTGCAACAGTGTGGGGGCTGCTGTAGTCATGTGTTCCCCAAAGCTCTTTACCGATTTAATGTAAGCTAGCGCCCTATCAGACTTAGTATAGAGCCAGTTTGCGTCTGCCAAACACTCCAGGAGTGCACGGTTTATCATGCCACCAACACGATAGCGACCCAGCCTGGTCTCGCTCATGAAAGACCTAAAAAGCTCATGTGACGTTTCGTCGATTAGCAACATGGCCACAGACAGGTCGTCATATTTGGGTTGGGTCTTTAGCCGTCTTCGCCTGGCTGAGTGGTGCACTCGGTTGAGACGACGAGAGATAGCATTTAGCTTTATGATGTTGTGCTTGCTCTGCATGCTAGTTACATTTTCCTCCCAACTTTTCGCAGTCGTCAAGGACTTCACGCGGAAGTTGTTCGGCGCGATAATAGTCGCGTTAACGGAGAACGCGTCATGCCAAGTAAGAAGCCAAAGCGTAAGGTGGTTCAGGGAGCCAAGGTAAAGATCATTCCTCATTTGCGCAAAGAACCAGACCTCTACCATCTAGCCCAAGCAGCAATGCTTATGATGGAAGACGAAGAGCTTATGAAGCGACTGGCCAAAGAACAGAAGGCCAAGAACAAAGACAAAGCTGCGTAGTGCTCATGCTGTAAATATCTGTCGCTTTGTGGTATAAATAGGCCGTATTCCACCTCATAACTCTGCTCACGGTGGGCAGAACGGTGAGGTGGAAGGTTCCATCTCGCTCGCAATCTCCATAAGGAGGAGTGAGATGCAGCATTACAACAAATCGGCGGAGTTCCACCGCCAAAGAGCTGCGAGGTGGCGTGCGCTGCTTTACCTGGCAGCTGGATTTCTGGTCGTCAGTGCAGTGTGGTCATTCGTATCGCCAGTCACCCTGGTGGCTGCGATTGTCGCGGCACTGGTCGTTTTGGTGGCAGTGGTGGCTGCGTTGAGACTGATGCACCACAACACCAGGGCCAACGAGATACCGGAGGTTGATCCAGTCGTCGCTGCAGTTGACCGACGGATCATGAAGCGGGGTCTCAAGGAGTTCAAGGGGAATATCGACCACATGCGAGCCGATTCCTCGTGGGCACCTCGACCGATCGACCTGGATCAAGCGGGTGTCCCGGCCGAAGACCAAGAGGCCGACCTGTTCATCCCCGAGGACTTGAAGGGTCAACACTGGCCCGATGGCGGTGAGATCCGATGACCGGTGCGGCAGAGAACAAGCCTGACTACTGGCGGCTCTACTACGCCTTCGGCTGGACCGTTGCCATCGTATTTGGCGGATTCGGCCTCGGTGCAATCATCGGTGACATCATCGACGATCCAGGCTCACTATGGACACTGCTGCCACTCACGGTTGTGGTCGTGGCGTTCGTGATCTTCCACGCAGTCTTCTATGCACGGCACCCTCTGCGCCCGGCGGAAGACAACACGGAGAAGAACTGACAACACTTTCGGCAGGTCAATCGACTGAGCCCGGGGGATTCGTTCCCCGGGCTCACGCTCGTTTTAGCTAGCGACGTAGCTCTACGCTGACTCGTTTGAGCGCCCGACGAATGGTCGCGGCGTGTACCCCAAACTCACCAGCGATAACTTCGGTTGGCACTCGCTGCTCATACATCTCAGCAATTATCTTCACCTCATCGGCAGTCAGAGCTTGAGCCGTCTCACGCCTGGCGACGCCGCGTCGTTCCAAGTGAGCTCGAGCAGTTGCCCTGTTGATACCAAATTCTTCGGCAAGCTGAACTAGCGTGCTACCGCTCTTATAGCTGGCTACCAACAAATCGATCTCCGCAGGAGTTAGACGTCGTTGATGCTGTCGGACCCTCCTTGGGCCAAGGGCTTCCTGACCTGGGTGTTCGTCCAAAATACTTTCCACTGTGGGGTGTGAGTACTGCCCCGCAAGGACCACCATAAGGTCCTTATTCAAACCCCGCTCCCCATGAGCGGGGTTTGTGCTATAATTCCCCTGTTAATAAGTCCAGATCAATCGGCAATCTTCGCCTCGAGAATAAATTGCTACTGGCAAACGAACACGAGTAGAGGCTCATTATTAACAATAAGGAGCATCTATGGCTAAAAAGTACTCCGAAGAGGACTATCAGAAGTACCAAGAAATGAGCGATCGCCACTGGAGACGCTGGCGAGCTTGGGGTTCTTGGTTCAGCTGGGGGCCGCCCGTAGGTCTAGGATTATTTTTCCTGGCGCTAGCCGGAGCTATCTGGATCCTCACTAAAGCATTCTAGAACACCAAAAAGCACCCATTAACCCGGGTGCTTTTTGAATTGATATTGGCAAAATGTGCTAGTAAAATCCACTGACTCGACCTAGAAGTTCTGAATTTATCTCGGGAGCAACTTTTAAGGGTTGCTCAAACCTCGAAAAACTCATTCCAGCCTCATGTCTGGAAAACGCATTGCTGCGTCGACTACTCCCTAGAAAGGAGGTGATCCATCCGCACCTTCCGGTACGGATACCTTGTTACGACTTAACCCCAATCGCTGGATTTACCTTAGGACCAGAAACACTGATACTTTGGGTACTCCCAACTTTCGTGATTTGACGGGCGGTGTGTACAAGACCCGAGAACGTATTCACCCCGGTATGGCTGACCCGGGATTACTAGCAATTCCAGCTTCATGAGGGCGAGTTTCAGCCCTCAATCCGAACTGAGACAACCTTTGATGCGATTAGCTCCACCTTACGGTTTGGCAGCGCATTGTAGTTGCCATTGTAGCACGTGTGTAGCCCAAGACGTAAGGGCCATGCAGACCAGACTTCGACCCCACCTTCCTCCCGGTTGGCCCGGGCAGTCTCGCCTGAAAATACAACAGACGACAGGGGTTGCGCTCGTTGCGGGACTTAACCCAACATCTCACGACACGAGCTGACGACGGCCATGCAGCACCTGTTACCGCGTTCCCCGCTCCTATTTTTAATCTTAAGTTAGACGAGCAGACCTAACTGTGAATCTCTCACAATTATCATCTACAACAACTGGCAAAGCCAGCATAAAAATAGGGGCGGGGCACAGCTCCCTTTCGGGTGCCTTCGCGGAATGTCAAGTCTTGGTAAGGTTCTTCGCTTAGCCTCGAATTAAACCACATGCTCCACTGCTTGTGCGGGTCCCCGTCAATTCCTTTGAGTTTTAAGCTTGCGCTCGTACTCCCCAGGCGGATCACTTATCGCGTTAGCTTCACAGCACAAAGGGTCGAATCTCCATACTGTTAGTGATCATCGTTTACGGCGTGGACTACCGGGGTATCTAATCCCGTTCGCTCCCCACGCTTTCGTCTCTGAGCGTCAGGTGTGGCCCAGCAAGCTGCCTTCGCCATTGGTGTTCCTGGCGATATCTACACATGTCACTGTTACACCGCCAATTCCACTTGCCTCTACCAACCTCTAGCTAAACAGTTTTAAGCACAGTCCATACGGTTGAGCCGCAGGATTTCGCACCTAACTTGAATAGCCGCCTACAGACGCTTTACGCCCAGTAATTCCGGATAACGCTTGGACCTTACGTATTACCGCGGCTGCTGGCACGTAATTAGCCGGTCCTTATTCTTCACCTACCGTCATAATCTTCGGTGATAAAAGCAGTTTACACTCCGAAAAGCGTCTTCCTGCACGCGGTATTGCTCCATCAGGGTTGCCCCCATTGTGGAAGATTCCTTACTGCTGCCTCCCGTAGGAGTCTGGGCCGTATCTCAGTCCCAGTGTGGCTGGTCAACCTCTCGATCCAGCTACTGATCGTCGCCTTGGTGGGCTTTTACCCCACCAACTAGCTAATCAGACGCAGGCCCCTCCCGAAGCACATAAAGCTTTAATCCATACGAGATGGATATTATGGGGTATTAGCTACTCTTTCGAGCAGTTATTCCCCACTTCGGGGCAGGTTCCAACGTGTTACTCACCCGTCCGCCACTAACAAGATTAGGCTTTAGAATCTGGAATTTGGAAAGTAAGGCATTGAGAAGGTCCTTAATTTCTAATTTCTAGTTTCCAAAGAACTAAAAATGTTCGTTCGACTTGCATGTATTAGGCATACCGCCAGCGTTAATCCTGAGCCAGGATCAAACTCTCCAAAAAATTTAGGTAACCCGGTCAAAAGACCAGATTGTCTCTAAAACAGTTTTTAGAGTCTGAAACTAGTTTGGTTTCTTGTTTCAAAGAAATTACAGGTTAAACCCTGTTTTAACATCAGGGTTTTACTAGCACATTTTACCTTATCAATGTGCTTTGACAGTAGATTGCTATTTAGACCGAAAAGAAAATCCAGTCGACTCTCCTTTTACGAATCGCTGATTTTCTGTTTTACGAGCCTTGGCGAACTATCAAAACTATATATATTGTATCTGTTTTATCTGTAAGTGTCAACACTATCGCTCTGTCATTCCCGCGCAGGCGGAAACCCAGGCTATTCGTTCTCTGGATCCCCGATGTCGAATGCTTGCGCGTCGACTCGAGGGATGACGAATAAGGTTGTCATTCTGTCTACCTCTCTATTGTCACCTCGACCCTTTTCCTGTCACCCTGAGTGAAAGCTGAAGGATCTGCTATTGCGGCTGATCTGGAGTGTCTTCGGAACCTTTTTGCTGGTCTGTATAGGGCGGGTAACTCACATCCTTGCCGGCCTTTTTTGCGTCGTTGACTGCAGACTGCTTATAAGCCTCTTCATTTTCACGAAAATGTTGTTGGGCCCTCCACATAGTTGCATCATATTTTTCTTCTGCTTTGGCTCTTTGACTAATAGCTTCCTGGTCAGCCTGCTGCCGATCTTTAGGATAGTATTCCCTATCAGCTCTGGCCATTTGTTCAGACATCGTTCTTTCTCTTTCCAATTTCTCCCGTTCTCTCGCAACTCCCAGTTGATCTGAATATTCTTCGTGTTCCTTCCGCAGCATCTTTGCCTTGTAGTCCTCCGGCCCCGTCAAGCCCTTTGGTTCTTGCTCACCCATTTTGCAGTTCCTTCTTTAGTTATATCTAGTTTCTAATAAGTGCAAAAAAAAAAGCAAATTGAGGTGGTATAATAAAAAAATGAGCAAGTTTGCCACAGCCGATGATGTATTGGAAGTTATCCAAAATCTAAGCCAAATGGTTTCAGATGAGTTTATTAAAGTAGGCGAGCGTTTTGATAGTGCTGATAAGAGATTCGAGAAGATTGAAGACCGGCTCGACCGAATTGGAACGACTCTTGCTTCAATTAAAACAGAATTGGCCGAAATCCGATCAAGACTCGACTGCCTAGACGAGCGAACTCACGAAGATACCACAGCCGCACTCGAAGATGTGGCCGAATTAAGACACCGTCTGACAGCTGCCGAAAAAAGAATAGAAATTTTAGAATCTCAAAAGGCAAGCTAGGTTATTTCTCGATTATATTTTCTATCTTAGAAATCATTTTTTTAAGCTCTATGCCCTTACCTAGCACCGGTCTCCATAAGTCGCCAACTTTGGCTAAACGCTTAGGTGTGGTCTTAATTGTAAACCGCATAGGGTCTAAGCGCTTGTTTACCTCATCCCAGTGAAGGGGAGTCGACACGCTGGCGAATTTGGTGGGCCGAGCAGAGTAGGGGGCTGCGAGAGTTTGGCCTTGGCTGTTCTGCAAAAAGTCCAAATATATCTTATGAGGGCGCTTTTTGAGGCTGCGTTCTATGCTAGTGAGCTCTGGGGTTCGTTGATTGACTAGTGTTACCAGCAGGTGCGCTAAGTCCCTGCCCTGATCGTAGCTATATTTGGCCTGCATGGGTATATATATATGAATGCCGGTTTTGCCCGAAGTTTTGGGGTGGGCTGGAATCTTAAGCTCATCGCACACCATCTTCACACACAGCGCAACCTCAACCACCGATTCAAAATCAACTCCCTCTGGGTCTAGATCGATTACTATCCAATCAGGTTTGCCTGGGTGACCGAGTGTAGAGCTCCAAGGATTAATCTCTATGCAGCCTAACTGCACCATATATAAGAGAGAGTCTTGGTCATTACAAACCAGATAGTTAATGTCCTCGCCTGTTGAGTCGGAGTGGATTTTTTTAGTTTTAACCCAGGCTGGCAGTTTATCGCCCATGTCTTTTTGAAAGAATGATATGCCGTTATAGCCGTCGGGCTGACGCAATAGTGATTCTGGCCGGTTTTTTAAATATGGCAACATAGTTTTTGCTACTGTTTGATAATATTCAACCAGGTCACCTTTGGTAAGCCCAGCCTCTTTAAAAAAGACTTTGTCTAAATGTGTAAATTCGAATTTACTCAAAGTATCTCCTCTTTGGCAGTTCACGCTTAACTGCTTTGGCTGGTTTGTCGTTGCGTAAACCTACAAATATTGGCTGGCGCATTTGCCCCTCACTAGTCCATTCACCAAATTTAATTTCGCAGACTAGCTTGGGCGCTACCCAGTGAACCTCACCATTCGGCTTTGGTTCGGCAGCGAATGGAAAAACCTTGCGCTCTAAGCTCAAAAGTTTTTTGCGTAGCGGCTCTAGTTGGTTGGGCGGGATGCCGCCACCGACATGGCCAGCGTAAACTAGCTTACCCTTTTCGTAAACACCAACAATCAAGGCCCCAATAAACTGCCGGCTCCCTTTGGGCTCAGTAAAGCCGCCTATCACAACCTCTTGGCGCATGTGGGTTTTAATCTTTAGCCAATCGCGACTACGCTTACCAACTTGATAGGTACTGTTAGCAAGCTTGGCCATTATCCCCTCAAGACTCTTGCGTTTGGCAGCCGCAAAAAAAGCCTTGCCCTTAGCCCCAACATGATCACTATAGCGAATTAGTGATTGTTGGGGGATTAGGCTTTGCAACACCTTTTTGCGTTGCAAGAGTGGTAGCCCAACAAGATCACGACCGTCACACCACAAAATGTCAAAGGCGTAATACAAAAGCTCACCCTGCGGGGCAGTGCCATAATTCTGCAGCCATCCAAAATGCGAGCGCCCACTTTTGTCGGCTGCTACAATCTCGCCATCTAGCACAACTCTTGGTTTTATAGAGCGAACTGCCTCAGCTATGGCTGGATATTTTTTACTAAAGTCCAAGCCATTGCGCGAATACAAATCCACGCGTTTACCGTCCCAGGCGGCAAGTGTCCTATAGCCGTCCCATTTAATCTCGTAAATCCAATTTGGGTCGTCGAAAGCTGCTTCGGTGAGAGTAGCCAGCATAGGCTTAACGTGAGAGGGCATCGCGACCCCGGGAGCTTTTTTTATATCAACATCTTCGCCATCGCCAATTTCCTCAACGGTCTTGCCACTAACTACGGACGTGTTTTCTTTGGTAACATCACGAGTAGCGGCATACTTATCGCCTTTTTTAATCAGCAGCCAGTTGTTTTTGCCAATATGTTCGCTGCGAATTAGGGCAAATTCGCCCTTAAGTTTTTGGCCATGTAAAATAAAGGTAATGTGGCCTTTTTTGAGCTCAGCCAGCAACGTCTTCTCTGAGTCGTCGGTTTCTACTCGTGGCTCATAAGCCCCGCTATCCCAAATAATTACATTGCCGCCACCGTAGTTGCCTTCAGGAATCATACCTTCGAATTTGCGATATTCAAACGGGTGATCCTCAACCTTGACTGCTAGATGTCGCACATGCGGATCGAGCGAAGGGCCTTTGGGTACCGCCCAGCTCTTAAGTACGCCGTTCATCTCCAGACGCAAGTCATAGTGCAATTGATTTGCCTGGTGTTTTTGAACCACAAATTCAAGCTTCTTTGATTTGGAGTGCTTAACTTTCCCCTTGGGCTCAGGCGTCTGTTTAAATTTTCGCTTTTTATGATAGTCGTTTAAAGCCATGGCTTAGGATTAGCTTTTGCCGAGACTCTCTTTGAGCTTGGCCATTAGATCGTGGGCTTCGGTTTTGGCTGGTGCTTTGCCGTGAGATTTTGGTTTCTTGCCCTTGGCCTTTTGTTCGATAATTTCTTCGAGTTCTTCGGTGTAGGTATCGTGCCAATCTTCGGCAATATAGTGTTTGGTGAGCTTGTTTATCAGGGTGATAGCCATCTTCATTTCCCCAGCGTCGACTTTCTCTTTCGGCGGAAACTTGAGCCCAGTTGGCTCTTTAAGATCAGCTGGAAAACGCATTTGGATTAGCACCAATGCTTTGCCAACTGGCTTTATAACGGCCAAGCTTTCTCGGTTGCGTAGAACATATATGGCCACCGCCAGTTTGCTAGATTGCTCCAGTGCTTCGCGCAAAAGTGCATAGGCGTGTTCGGCACCTTTTTGCGGCTCTAAGTAATATGGCTTTTCGAAATAACGAATGTCGATTTCGGCTTCATCGACAAACTGCTTTATATCTATGGTTTTAGTTTTGTGCACATCGGCTTTTTTAAAGTCTTCGTCGGTCAGTTCTATATAATCGCCTTTGCGAAATTCATAGCCTTTTACAATGTCGTTGTAGGGAATTTCTTTGCCATCTTGGCGGCAAACCCTGGCGTAGCGGATAGGCGAGTGGTCGGATTTATGCAGCATGTCTAAATCCAACCCCTCGTGCGCAGCACTACCACTATAAAGACTGACCGGAATATTCACCAGCCCAAAACTTATCGAGCCATTCCAAATTGACCGCATAGGCTTATTATACTACTTGAGTCCGTTTTGTCTGCAAGCGCTCTATTTCTTTTTCTTGCCAGCTTTTTTGAGCCAAGTGTCGCGGCCTTGGGTCTGCGACACGGTCTTTTTGTGGGCACGATCTACCACGATAAGACGCACCAAGAAGATAACAAAGCCAACCAGCCAAATCGCAACAACCAATGTTGCAACCATCTGCGAAGAAAAGTAGGCAACTTGTTCATAGCCAGCAATGCCAACTAAGGCGATTGCTAAACCAGCTATCATGTTCCAATAAAAAACATAGTTTAGAGCCGTACGAACTCCCTTACTTTTAGGCTTATAAAAAGCCCTAAACAGCACAGCACAAATAATAACTACTAGGCCAAGGCCGGCCAATACCTTGGCTTGATCGCTGGTAACGCCCGCATAAAAGAATGCCGAGCGAAGCTGCAGATTCTGCACACCAAAAACAATACCCATAATTACCCCCAACACCACGCCCACCAAAACTTCGAGAGGCTTATGGCCCAGAATTTCTCTTAAGTGCCCGTAAGCTGTCTTATCACGCACACCGCCAGTTTCAGCTAGTTCATCTATAAGCTTATTGAATGCCCTGGCGTTATCACCTGCCGAACGTCTTACACCAAAGCTATCATAAATAACAATGGCTGCAAAAACTGCCACTACGCCAAACAAAGGACTGTTCGGCCCCCCTTGCAATAGAGCATAGGTAACTAAACTCGAAACCACGGCCGAATGCACACTGGGCATGCCGCCACTAGCATACAGGTAACGAACATTAACATCGCCACGCAAAAGCGCTAGGCAAAACTTAACGGTTTGCGCTATCACCCAAGTAATTAGCGGAACATATAAATAAGGGGTAATATTCACCTAGAGCTCCTTTTTTATATTCTAATAGATTATGCCCAGATAGGCAATTTGTTAGCCATGTGGCATACCAAAAACCAGGCCATAGTGATAGCCCGGGATATTCAAAACTCTTTTAAATTGCATACCGCATGCGGTTAGCAGTTTAAGAGCATCTTCTCGACTCACGCGTCGCTCGGCTACTGGACCAACATGTTTGGTCTGAGTGGCATCCCAATCAATTAAAACGACTTCGCTATCTGGTTTTAAATATTGGCCTAAGCTTAAACAAAACTTGTCGGGGTGATAAGATTTTGAAAGTAAGTTAGTTAAAATCACTAAGTCAATACTATTCTGGGCTAAGCCGTGCCCGGCTAAAACATCAGCGAGCATAACTGGGTGAAAGTTTTCTCTAGCAGTTAAATGGGCTAGCTTTTCTAATGACTCCTGATTAGGCCCTGTAATGTATACCCGACCCTGATCACCAACCTTACCAAGCAAAGCAGTTGCAAAAAATCCAACCGGTAAACCAATTTCGAGTACATTAGCGCCTGCCCGCACATTTATTTCGGCTAGTATCTCTGTGGGACTATAAAAGTGGTGGCTAATTCTTTTGAGAATTTTCTTGGGCAGGGCTTGTAACACAAGTTGTTCCTTTTGATTCTATAATACAACAGTTATTGAACTTCTGCACCTTGTGCACTGGCCAGATGAGTAATAGATCTACTCTTTTGAGAACTTATAAAGAACACTTGCAACAAGTAAGGCCGCAAGCGCAAATATAGGCCACAAGTAGCTTGATAGTGGTAGGCCCGTAGATTTTTTAAAGTTATTTACACTGTTTACTGGCGAGGTTTGGTTATATGGGTTGCCATTTAGGCTTGAGTTGGCGGTGTTGTTTTGGATGATAGAATTTAACAAGCCACCACCTGCTGCCCCAGCCTCAGAAACTGACGAGCTATTGCTGGCGGCCTTTGTGCTGGTTGCGACTGACTGGTTTAGCTGATTTATGGCTGCCTGCTCAACAGCCGCTGGCGGGTTTCCGGCAGCGGTATCGACTCCAAAGCTCCCAACCCAGTTGCCAAACACATTGATAAACAGCACCCCAAACCAATCAGAGAGGCTAAAGTTGGAGTCAATAATGTTACCTATGTTGGCGGCTATATCGGCCCTGCCGCTGGTAGCACTGCCAGCCTGGGTGTTGTTAGTAACACTCACATCGCCTGAACGGGCTGATAGATCTATGTTGTTATTAATAGTGTTTTGCGTCGTGGCATTGAGGGTTGTGTTGCCGGCTGGCAATACAGAATTACTAGCTACTCCGCCCCCAACTAATGCACTATTGCTACCCTGGGGTGCATTCATTATCAAACCCACCCAGCGGCCAAACACATTCACAAAAACCAAAATGGCATTTTTAGCAATCACTTGGCGGCCAGTTAGATTAAGCAGGGTAACCTTGGCGTTAACATCGCCACTGGTAGCACTGCCAGCCTGGGTGTTGCCACTGACGTCGGCGCTACCGCTCTGGGCACTGGTGTTGATGTTGTTGTTTATGCTATCAACGCTGTTTGTATTTGCTAACAAACTGCTTTGCTGGCTAGCAGTAATTGTGTTGTTAGAGCTTGGCCCGGTATTGCTAATTCTTCCCTGATTGCCGTTCGGGCTGCCGCTAGAGCTCGAGGCTAACACACTTTCCAAAAATCCTGGCGGGAACAGAATATCACCGTTTAGATTGCCAAAAATGTTTAAAACCCCAAAGAATGATTGGCGGGAGGATATAGCACTGCTAATCAGGTTTATGAGATTCAGTAATACCGCTGCATCACCCGACCGGGCACTTCCGCCAATGGTATTGCCGTCAACAGAAGCGGCACCAGTTTGTGAATTTAGTTTTAGGTTGTTATCGATGCTATTTAGGCTGGTGCTGTTAATGCTCAGGTCGCCGTCTTTTGTAGAATCAATCGTATTATTGGAACTTGGCCCAGTATTGGCAATATTGTCGTTAACCCCACCAAGTGCAGTGAGCGCACCCGAGCCCCGGCCTTGACCGGTGTCGAGTAAAATATCACCGTTCATGTCGCCAAAGAAGTTCTGAAAGAAGGTCACTAGGTTGCCACCTGTAATACTCCAGGCCGAACGAAGCAGGTTTAATATATTGGCCGCAGTCGCAGCGCTGCCACTGGTGGCGTCGCCAGCCTGGGTGTTGCCGCTTACACCAGCGTTGCCGGTTAGCGAATTCATATTAAAGTAGTTGGCGATCTCAGAGCGAGAGAACAAATTGAATGCACCATTGGCAGTGTCGTGATTGCTAATTTGGTTGTTAGAACCAGGGCCGGTGTTCGAAATGCTAGGGTCGTTGTCTAAAAGAGCAGCTTTTTGGGGGTCTAGCCCAAGTGCCGCAACCAGCTCTGGCGAGACTGTGCGAACAACCGGCTGATATTTGCCACTAGCTGGGTCGTAAGCCCAGTCTTTGGTGCTCCAAGTACCTGTGCTTGGGTTGTAAAAATAATCTGGCACCTCTTTGGGTCGAGTTTGGCGAGTAGTTGGATCCCATATATACTGGTCGTTTTCCCACATACCCGTGTCGCTGTTGTAGGTATATGTATTACTATCGGCACCATTGGGTTTCTGAGGTCCCGGCGTAGCCATAGGGCCGACCGGCGATGTTGGCCCTGTGACTGGCTGGTTTTGATCGGTGCTAGTTGTTGGCAACGAAGTTTCTGCGGGCGTGCTGGGCTGGGTGGTCTGGTCACTTGCCGGAGGTGTAGAGCTGTCGGTTGTTGCCGTATCAGCGGCCATAGCTATCGATACTGGCTGAATCACTGCCAAGCTCAGTATGGTCAGTCCCACTACAAGTTTAGAAAGTGTGTCGAAGTGTTTTTTCATAGTTGTTTGTCCCTCCGGTAATTCTCTAATGTTTGTTTTAGTAAAGTGATAAATCAGGATAATTGCTGGCAGGCCAGATTCGTTAAAGAATCTGCGGCCTTGCCACCTCATCGCTAAACGTTTCTAGTTGGTAACAGAAACCGTTGTTGAAGATGAGCTTGTGTTGCTAACGCTGCCGCTGTTGGCAGAACCAGCAGTGGTGTTGTTGCTCACATGAGCCGAGCCACTAGTGCCGCTCTGGTCGTTGTTGTTGGTAACTCTTACAGTGTTTGTGTTGTTAACTACACCTGTGGCGGTGTTAGTAAAGTTCACAGTGTTGTTAGAGCTTGGTCCAGTAACGTTGATGCTGCTTGAGTCGTTGCCAAATGTTGGCCAAGCCATGCTACCGCCAGCTGCGTTATTCACGCTGAACGAGCTTGTGGCTGAGTTCGAGTTATTAACATTACCGCTTACGGCAGAACCCGCAGTAGTATTGTTGTTTACGTGAGCCGAACCACTTGTACCGCTTTGATCGTTGTTGTTGGTAGCGGTTGCGCTGTTGGTGTTGTTCAAGACTGAAGTCCAGGTGTTAGTACCGGTTACCTGGTTGTTCGAGTTCGGGCCAGTAGTGCCGATTACGGCAGAGCTAGCTGAAGCTACACCAGCCAAAAGACCTACGCTTGCAACTGCTACAGCAGAGTATCGTAGTACGTTCTTCATTGTATTCACCTCCCTTCTTTTGTGTAGATTTCGGGCTCTTTTGGACCCGGCCACTATCTATCTTGGAGATTTACAGTGGTCGAGCCCAAAAAAAGACTCGATTTTAAAATTACTTAAACAGTTTGCGCCAATTGAGCTGCAAATTTGCGATTCTGCAGTTTGCTATAACCGTAAGTAGCTGCCAGCGCCAACATGCCAGCTAGTAGTGTTAAGCTCCAGCTCCAGTTGGCACCTGTTTTGGCCAGTGGCGAAATTACACCTTGGCGAGCGTTCATTAGGGCATTGAGTAGCATGTCGTTAATGCCGCCGCCGCCAGTGCGGGGCAGTGTTTGGGCTTCTGGAGCCGAACCGCTACCGCCCCCTTGACCGCCGCTGCTTGGTGTTACATTGTTGGGTGGTGTGTTACTACCACCCCCCACACCACCAGCATTGTTGATACTAACACTGGTAGCAGTGGTGTTGTTGTTAGTAACACTACCACTTATGGCACTGCTACCTGTAGTATTGTCATTAACAGTAGCATCACCACTGGTTCCGGCTTGGGTGTTGGTATTTGTTACAAACCCCGAGTTGGTGTTGGTCACAGTTTGGGTATAACTGCTGCTGAAACTAACAGTATTGTTACTGTTAGCACCGGTGTTAGTTATTGTGCTAGTGTCAGCACGTGCCACGCCTGTCAGCCCAAGCGAAAGCATCATGCTCAAAGCGATGATGAGTTTGTTTCTCATAAAGCTCCTCCAATTAAATTAGTGTTGCACATAATTTTTGATTTTTGATTTTGCAAACTAGATTGAAATTGGGCAATAAAATGAGAGCTTGCACTACGACTGTTCGATTTCAGCAAGCCCCCGACTAATTTACTGGTAGAAATATTTTGGTAACTCAAGTCGGCACGGGCGGCATGTACAAAGCCCTTCTTGCGCCAGCGTACAATTAGCTCGCTCGTTGCGAGCAAGGCGAGCAATGCTAACACTGCGATTATGATTGCGGTCCAGTCGATGTTGGCTGTGTTTGTCAGAGAAGCTATTGCTATAAAGTCTGGCCAAGAATAGCCAATAGTTGTGTTGCTCAAAAGTTGAGCTAGTGCGCCAAGCGTGTAGCCAAGATCGGCTCGGTTTTGTATGGGGCTTTTTGCCGGCACGGGCAGCTGAGCGGGCGTAAGCCTAGCACCATCTTGCTGGCTTGGCGCAGTGCTTGGCGCAATTGCATGATAGCTACTGCTGTGAGCTATTTGCTCGACTGCAGACTTGCTAAGCTGGCTGTCGCCTGCTTGGATCCGCTCGCCAGCTGCTAACACTGTATTAGCGATGGTACCGCCCGGAGTATTAGTTAGCGTATCGGAATTTTTGGTTGGCAGCTCATTATCACCACCGGTGGTTGTGCCAGCTGAGTAGCCAGTACCGGAACCGGTTGATCCTTCATCTTTGGAGCCGGCAGTAATAATACTTGACGAATACACTGAAGACGATTCGCTGCTCTGGGCTAACACAGAGTTGCTGGAATTATTATTGCGCGACACTGACGAGCTAGTGTCTACCAACTTATTATTAACTGTTTCCGAAGCTGCCAGAGCTCGGCCGCTTAAAGCAAGCAAACCAAGTGCTGCGCTCAGCACCAAAAACAGATAACGAGTCCCGCGAGAATACATCAAGTATTGCCCCTCTCATTTAAATGATGTGGCCCGCCCAGGTTTAAAACTGACTCCTCCACTGCTGCACACAAATCTCAATCTAAAGCGTAAATCAGCTTTCTATTGTCGACTATACCAAAGCTATAGGCGTTCGACAATGAAATCTTTTACTTTTTGTGTTTATTATTTTTTGATGTTCTTTTGCGCTCTTTTGGTAAAAGCTTTTTTTGTTATACGCTTTTTAATTGGTTGGTGTCAAGCAGTAGCGGAATCTTTTTTGTAAAATTGTTTAATTTGTTTAATTGCAAAAGAGCGGCTACAGCCGCTCTTTTAACCGTTTTGGGCTAGCTTAATTAATTAGCTACAGTTACGGTTGTGTTCGACGAGTTTATATTATTGACCGAGCCGCTTACAGCCGAGTCGCCAGTCGTGTTGTTGTTTACAGTGGCGTTACCGCTGCTTGAGTTTTGGCTGCTTAGGTTGTTTACGCCCACTACATTGGTGTTGGTAGTAACTACGCTTGCAGTGTTTGTTGTTTGAACCCAGTTATTCGAATTAGGGCCGGTTAGAACAATGGTTGCAGTGTCGTTCGGGGTTACTAAATTAACCGAGCCGTTTGGCGTATTTACTACTGTTGCCACGGTCGTGCTGGTATTGTTGTTGCCAGCATTACCAGTAACCGCCGAGCCAGCGATCGTATTGCGGCTAACACGGGCATTGCCGGTAGTTGCTGTTTGGTTGTTTATGTTGTTAACACCAAGACTGTTGGTGTTGCTTGAAAACCAATTCAGTGAGTACACAAACTGAACCCAGTTGACCGAGTTAGGACCTGTGGTACTAATGGTTGCGGTGCTAGCCGATGCTACACCAGCACTTAGACCAACTAGTGTTATGGCTGTTGCGCCAAATGTTAAAATTCTTGTTTTAAGTGACATATAGTGCCCTCCCTTTAAATTGCTACTCTTAAGAATGCTTCTTGCTGAAGCAACCCTTGCATAATAACATTGGCATAAGCTTTAAGCTGTGAAATTTTCAACAATTTACTTAACTGGCTTGTTGGCTTGGAGCTTTTCGTCTGGCACCTGTTCTATCGGCAATATTGCTACCGAAGCTACTTGGTCGTTGCCCCGGAGCCGCATTATGCGAACCCCCTGGGTCGAGCGACCCATTTTGGGTATGCCCCGGAGACTTAAACGAATAACTTGACCCTGGCGCGATATCACCATTACGTCATCCTCTATGCTAGCCACAATTCTAACATCGATTGTTTGGCCGGTTTTTTGATTGACCACACCAGCCCGTATACCAACACCGCCGCGGTTGTGAGTGGCAAACTGATTACTTTTGGTAATCTTACCGTAGCCGTTTTGGGTTACAACCAAGAGAACACCCTCTTGTCCGCCAAGCACATCCATACCCACCACGTGATCTTTTGGTCGCAAACGGATACCCCTTACACCTCGTGTAGCCCGGCCCATTGGGCGAGCATCGGCTTCTTTAAACCTAATGGCCTGAGCCATGGCGGTTGAAATAATAATATCGTCGTTGCCAGAAGTCTTTTTGACCCAACGCAATTCATCGCCACGATCAAGTTTAATAGCAATAATGCCGCTGGTACGAATATTGGTAAAATCATCGAGCTTGGTTTTCTTAATAACACCGCTACGGGTAGCCATAAATAAGAATTTAGTAGCCTCACCTTTTTTGGTGGTCAGCATTGAAGTTACTCGCTCTTCTGGACCCAGGCTTAATAGATTCACAATGGATTGACCCTTGGCGGTTCGGGCGGCGGCCGGAATCTCATAAACTCTCAGCTTGAATATCCTGCCAAGACTGGTAAAAAACAAGGCCGTATCGTGAGTTCGGCATTGCAACAAGTGCTCAACCACGTCTTCTTCTTTGGTAGTCATGCCAATTTTGCCTTTACCGCCTCGGTTTTGCTGTATATAAGTATTGGCCGGTATGCGTTTAATATAATTACCTTTGGTGAGCGTGATAATCACATCTTCGTCGGGGATTAAGTCTTCTTCAGAGAAGTTGCCAATGGCTTTTTTAACTATCTTGGTGCGACGCCTGTCGCCATAGCGTTCTTTTATTTCAACTAGTTCCTCGCGAATGATCTTTAAGATGTTTGCTTCGGACGATAAGATTTCCTTCAGCTCTTTGATAAAATTCTTTAGCTCTTTAAGTTCGTCTTCGATTTTTTGGCGTTCGAGCGCAGCCAAACGGCGCAGCTGCATGGCCAAGATGGCGTTGGCTTGGATTTCTGATAGTTTAAACCGCTCTACTAAATTCGCTCTGGCTTCTTCTTGGGTTTGCGACTTGCGAATGGTTGAAATAACAGCGTCAATTTGATCCAGAGCAATTTTTAAGCCCTCGAGTATATGAGCCTGGTCTTCGGCTTTTTTGAGCTCAAACTCGGTGCGCCTGCGTACTACAATCTGGCGGTGTTTGAGATATTCGCGCAGGACTGTTTCTAAGTTAAGAACGCGTGGCTGTATGCCGTCGACTAGGGCAAGCATATTTACATGGAAGGCCGTTTGCATAGGCGTGAGCTTATAGAGCTGATTGAGTATTTTGTTGGCATAGGCATCTTTTTTGAGTTCAATAACAATTCGAACTTCTTCTTTGGCTGACTCATCGCGTAGATCTGAAATGCCGACTATTTTTTTGGCTTGGTGCAGTTCGGCAATCTTGGCAATCAAAACCGATGGATTCACCTGGTAAGGCACTTCACTAATGATTATCTTTTCGCGACCTTTGCTATCTTCTTCTATCTCGGCCACCGCCCGCATGGTAATGCTACCACGACCAGTTCCGTAAGCGTGAGCGATTGAGCCATCATCGAAAATTACACCACCAGTCGGGAAGTCGGGGCCTTTTACAATTTTGGCCAGTTCAACTGGTCCGGCATTTGGAGTATCAATTAAACAAATTACGCCATCAATGACCTCTGAGAGGTTATGGGTCGGTATGTTTGTGGCCATACCAACAGCAATACCCTGCACGCCGTTGATAAGCAGGTTTGGTAGCTTGGCTGGCAGCACCTTGGGCTCTTTCTGGCTGCCGTCGAAGTTAGGCATAAAGTCAACGGTATCTTTGTCGATATCGGCTAATAGCTCTTCGGCAAGCCGGGTCATCCTGGCTTCGGTATAGCGGTGGGCGGCTGCCCCATCGCCGTCCATACTACCAAAGTTACCTTGGCCGTCTACTAGTGTGTAGCGCATCGCCCAGGGTTGTGCCATTCGAACCATTGATTCATAAATTGCCGCATCGCCGTGCGGGTGAAACTTACCAATCACCTCACCAACAATCGTAGCCGACTTACGGTACTTTACATTGTGCCGCAGGCCAATGTTGTTCATGGCATATAGTATGCGGCGGTGCACCGGCTTTAAGCCGTCGCGCACATCGGGCAAAGCTCGAGCGACAATTACACTCATAGCGTAATCTAAATAGCTCTGTTCCATCTCGGACTCAACTGTTTTGTCTGAAATTAGCCCGAATTCAGTCTTAACCGGATCACTCAAGCCGTCGGCAATATTTGCTCCAAATTTATTTTCCGGATTCTCTTCGATTGGCCCAGGTATGTTTTCTTTATCTTCCATATTCTACTCTTTCTATGGCTGATTTATTTGTAAGCAGTTCGCGGAAAGACCGAGCAATGCAATGAGACGGACTTAAAGGCACGGCGAATGAATCGCGTAGGTTTTGCCAATGAAATGCTCCAAAGAAATAAGCCATAATTATATGTCCAGATTAGTTACGTTGGTAGCATGAGTCTGAATAAAGCTCTTTCGCAGGCTGACCTCTTCGCCCATTAGCTTATTAAATATGGCGTCGGCTTTTTCGGCGTCGGCTACCGTTACTTTTAGCAAAATCCGATTAGCCGGATCCATAGTGGTTTCCCATAATTGATCGGCATTCATCTCGCCCAAACCCTTATAGCGCTGTACATTAATACCAGCTTTCTTTATCGGGTTGTCTTCGGCTGTCGTCTCTTCGCTTTCATCCTCACCCGAGACACTCTCGGCAAATTTGGCCAAATCTTTGGCACTTACCACTTCGGGCTTTTTAGTGGCAAGCTTGGCTTTGGCCTTGGACTTGCTGTCTTGGGCACTGGCAATAATCTCAGCAATAAACTTGTCGCGCTCCTTATCGCTAAAGGCCCAGTAACCAGTTTTACCTTTACTGACCTTAAACAACGGCGGCTGGGCTATGTAAATATTGCCATTTTCGACCAGCTGCGGAAAATGTCGGTAAAAGAAAGTTAGCAAAAGCGTACGAATGTGAGCCCCATCGACATCGGCATCGGTCATAATTATAACCCGGTGATAACGAAGTTTGGAGATATCGAAAGTTTCGCCTATGCCAGTACCCAGCGCAATGATTAAGTTTTTAACCTCGTTGTTAGCAAGCATTTTGTCTAAGCGAGCCCGCTCAACGTTTAAGATCTTGCCGCGCAGTGGCAGTATGGCCTGAAAATCTCGGTCGCGACCCTGTTTGGCCGAGCCGCCGGCACTATCGCCCTCAACTAAGTAAACTTCACTTCTGGCTGGATCCTTACTACTGCAGTCGGTTAGTTTGCCAGGCAATGTCATGCCCTCTAGCGCGCCTTTGCGGATTACGCTGTCTCGGGCCGCGCGAGCCGCCAGACGGGCCCGAGCACTTAGCACGCCTTTGCCAATAATCTTTTTGGCTTCGTTGGGGTTTTCTTCTAGATAATAGCTAAAATACTCGCTTAATACTTTCTCTACAACTTGCCGGATTTCTGGGTTGCCAAGCTTGGCTTTGGTTTGGCCTTCAAACTGCGGCTCGGGCAACTTAACCGACACCACGGCCGTTAAGCCTTCGCGCACGTCATCGCCAGTTAGGTTTTCTTCTTTTTCTTTAATCAATCCATTTTTGCGAGCGTAATCATTTACTACCCGGGTTAGGGCGGTACGAAAACCCACCAAATGGGTGCCGCCTTCGGGCGTTACAATATTGTTGGCAAAGGCTCGGACTTGCTCGTTAAAACTATTACAGTACTGAATAGCAATCTCAACATTAACATCGCCAACCTGCCTGTCGACATAGAAGGTGGGTTGGTTAAGGGTTTCTTTGCCTTTGTTTAAGTGCTCAACGTAGCTCTTAATGCCGCCCTCGAAATAAAACTGATAGGAGTTGGGCTGGTCGCCTCGCTCATCGCGCAAGATGGTGCGCACACCTTTATTTAAGTAGGCTTGGTGACGCAAGCGTTCCAAAATAACGTTATAAGAATAGTTGGTGGTCTCAAAAATCTTGTCATCGGCGTAAAAAGTAATCTCGGTGCCAGAGTCTTTGGTTGAACCAACCTTTTTGATTGCACCTTTTGGATTACCTTGGTCGTATTCCTGAATGTATTCAGTGCCATCTTTAAACACCCGGGCTGTTAGCTTGGTAGATAAGGCATTCACCACGCTCACGCCCACCCCGTGCAAACCGCCCGAAACTTTGTAGGCACTGTCGCCACCAAATTTGCCACCAGCGTGCAGTACCGTAAGCACTGTTTCGAGCGCCGACTTACCAGTAGCTTTTACCTTGTCGACTGGGATACCAGCACCATTATCACGCACTCTTAGCCCATCATCGGGCAACATAGTAACCTCAACATAGGTAGCGCGGCCGGCCAGAGCCTCGTCGATACCATTATCGACCACCTCCCACACCAGGTGGTGCAAGCCGTCAATACCAGTACCACCAATATACATGCCCGGACGTTTACGAACTGGATCTAGCCCTTCTAAAACTTGGATCTGTTGTGCACTATATTTTGCTTTTTCGGCCATAAAAGAATCAAACCCTTCGCTATATATAGTAGAATCAGTAAACAAATAATAAGCCAATTTGCAGCTTATATCTACTCTTCATTATAGGTGAATACCAGGTTAGTTGCAAGTTAATTTAGACTAGAGAGCGTGGTAATTCAAAACCGTATCCTGATCTTGTGGCGACTCCAAGATTACATCGAACCCGGTAGTTGATTCGTTATCAACAGCGTAGCTCACTTTTGTTAAGGCTTTGGCTGTCAGCGTAACATTTGGTGCCACCTGGAATGGCCTATTAAAGCTCATGCGCACACGGGTTTGGCCAGCCGGTACCCTAATTACGCCCGTGTTGTCGCCTTTGAGCTGCAAGTTGCCAGCTACCACGACTTGGCCATTTACAGTTAGGTCGCCACTTAGGGTTACGGCCTGGGCATCGGCAAGGATCTTAATTACGTCTATCGACGTAGCGCTGCTAGAAGCAATATTTTTTAGCTGGTCAATTTGACTCTGTTGTTGCTGAACGGCTTTAACAAGATAAGCTAAAATACCGTCTTTATTAAGGCTCTGGTAACCATTTGTATCAGTGCTTACCAGCTCTGGCAAAACTTTTTGAACCTCCTGGGCTATAAATCCATCTTGCTGTTCTCCGTTCGGATCGCTCACCCAATTAAACGTTACGCCGCGCAGTTGCATAATCTTATCCAAACCATCATCAATCGATAGTATATTGGTTTTTAACCGTTCGTCGGAGCTACAGCTCCAACCGGTGCCAGTAACCACCGTGCATTGGGTGCTGCTTGAGCCATTAAACTTGGCCACACTAGTGGTGCCTGTGTTGGTAACAGTTAGAGTGTTGGTTGGTCCACTAGCACCAATGCCAATTCGGGTATTGGTGGTATCAGCAATTAGCAAGTTAGAAGTTCCCGCAGCATTTTGAATCTGGAATGCCGCTGTAGAGTTAGTTTTGTTTTGGAATGTGGCCGCACCTTCATTTGCCAGTGCGAACACTTGGGTGCCGCCGTCTCTTGCGCGCATAATATCGCCAGTAGAAGTTCCGTTGTCGAAGATGGCCGTTATTTCAGTACCCGAGCTACCACTAACATCTAGGCGAGCAGTGGGGTTTGTGCTGCCTATGCCTACCTTGCCATTCATTACCGAAAATACATTGCTTGCCGAAGAACTTACTGCCGTAGAGCTTAGGTTAATTATATAGGCATTGCTACCCGTGGCAGTAATGCTATTGCCAAATAACCTGTTAGAGCTGCCGGTGCTGATTGAGTTGCCGTTACCAAATACTACATTGCCGCCGGTACCAATCGTGTTTATTACAGAGCTAACACCACTAAACACATTAAACACGGCATTGCCAACGCCGGTCGTAGCACTAATCGTATTTGGGCCAACACTAAAATTTCCAATTCCGGCAATTGAAGCACCAAAACCAGTCGCATCACCAAAAACTGCATTTGCAGAACCAGTAACGTTGAGGTTATTGCCAGCCACAAAGTTATCGCTGCCAACTGCGGCGCTGTCTTTGCCAAACACAACCGTCCGGTCGCCAATATTGGCATCGTTCCATTCGGCACCAGCATACGGACCACTGCCTGTAATAATACCCGCCCGAAAGGCTGCTTTTTTTGGATACACAAAAGCTCTAGTGCCGATGCCAGTAGTAGTTAGGGTGTCGCCAGAGCCAAATGTGCCTTTTATCATTAAGCCACCGTTGAGGCTAGTATTGCCTACGTTGAGCGCAAATTCCGAACCCGAACCTTGAACATTCAACTTGCCGCTCGAACTAATGCTATCCAGCACCGTGCCACTACTATTTGTCCATCGGCTTAGGTCGCTGGTCTGACTAGCAGTCCCTGCAACGGTCAACCTAACTTGATTTGCTGTAGAGCTTAAACAATTGGTTCGGTTGGTAGGATTAGCAATATTAAGTAGCTCATACAGGTTAACCGCACTATATGTGTTGCACTGACCTATTATGAGCGAGCCCTCCATAAGGTTATTTGAAGACTGGCCTTCTGAATATAGATTTAAGTTGGCAAACGTACCAATTGCGCCAGTAGCCGAGTGTTGCCACTGTATATCTATGCCAGTTTGGGTAAACAAACTCCCGCCAGTTATCAAAGGCTGCAAACCATAGCCAGTTAGGGCTGAACTCTGGGGGTCAAGTGCGGTATAGCCGGTGTAGTTGGTAATGCCGCCCTGGGTCATAGTTGGCGCCACCACATTTGCCAGCGCCGCCGTAATTGATCCAGCACCTACATTACTCACCGTACTAAACTGACCAATATCTACCAAAACGTTGCCCGACCCAGCATGTGTGGCACCACTAAGGTTGCCACCAACAATAAAATAGTCCTTACTGTTAGTGCTGGCTGTTTGTACGGCCGAATAGCCGCCAGCAAAGATATTTTTATTACCAGAAACAGTTAGCGGGACGTTGGTCGGAAAACCAGGAGGAAGCGGATAGTAGGTGATAGCAACCGGATCAATTTGTGGATCGGCCAATAGCTCGGCACTGGTTCCAACGTAAATTCGGCCAGGCACATTTGTGCTTGGCTGAGTAATGTCTTGGACCGTCAATACGCGCTGAATGTCGTTGCTAAACAGGGTGCCGGTATTCAAAATCGAAACACTGGGATTTGACTGGGCGCCCACCTGGAGTGTGCCCGCAAAGCGGCCATTGCCGTTAGTTTCAAATTGTAGTCCATTCTGTGAGGTTACCGTCGAATTAATCGCCACTGCACCCTGGCTAGTGTCAACGCTAAAAATCGGTGCTGAGGAGGCATTTTGAATCTCAAAAGCCGCTACTGAGTTACTACTATTACGAAAGAATTGATTGGTGCCCACAAAGGTTTGAAAGTTCCGGTTGAGAAGCGCCACATTTGGGTCGAGCTGACCAACGGGTATAACTCCAGAAATATTGTTTGGGTTTATGTTGGTAATGCCGCTGCCGTTGCCGTTTATACTGCCACCGACTGCAATATCACCTAAAACCTGGAGGTCACCATTAATGTTTACCTGCCCCAAATTAACCGCGGTCGGATTGCCGGTATTAGTCAAATTAACTCTGGTCGGGCTGTACTGTTCGGCAACACCGGTAGTACTAATTACCTTGGTATTATTGCGCAAAAAAAGCCAAACCGCCAAACCAACTAAAAGTAGAGCAATGGCAATTAAAACCGCCCACAATAGCTGAAAGTAGCGATTGCGCTGATGTAATGCCTGAACTTGATTGTTGGCACTAGCAACATCCGAAGGCAGCAAACCTTCGGGATTCACTTGAGATGAAAATGTTGAATCGAGTGTTTGATTATTTGTTTGTGCTGTCGGCTCCACCTTGACTCCATGTAGTTAAGGCTACAACAATTGTATCGCTTATGGTTAGCTTTAGCAAGCTGATTTCCAGATAAAAATAGCTCAATTTTAATAGCCGGCTGGTGGTTTTTTGGGCGATCGGAGCCTATTTAGGTCTAGCTTCATAGCATCGGCCAATATTTTCTCTAGTTGCTTATGAAACTCGGCCAAGTTAAAGTTTGGGTGCTTTTTGGCTATTTCTTGCTCAACAAAGGCATCTATCTGATTATAATCGTGCTTAAAACGACCAGCCATGTCTTTCCACATAAATCCCTTTAAATATTTAGCTAGGCCATGATCAAATTCAACCAATCCCTTCTTGAGTAAAAAGGCTATGCAGGTATAGCCCAAGTAGCCCTGCCAAAAGCTACCGTTGTCGTTGGCGGTGATTGCATTTTTTTTGGGGCTATAAATTACTTGATAGGTTTTATTACCGCTGCTTGAGACGATTTGAGCTGTATTGCCAGTTATTTTAATTCTGCCATCAGCAATTACAGCCAATGCCTCGTAGACTTTGTTTAAAGGTGGCTTCTTCCACTTCATGGCTTTAAACATTGGCGAACAGTGTAACTTTACTCTGATTAACCCTAACAATTCCACGCGTCAGATTGTACTCACGCTGGCCATAGGGCGTATCAATGCGCACTGGGCCTGGTAAAAGCAGGCAGATAAAGTTAGCGTGGCCGGCCAGCACATCAAATGGTCCGCTGGCATTATTGGCCGATAAGCTGTAAGCTTGGCCTTGATAGTATGTCTCAAATGGTGAGAATATCTTGACTTCAAAGGTTGGCCGCATAACTATCCCGAGGTTAATATCTCCTCAACTCCCGACAACATGGCCTCGCGGTCAACATACTGGCCCTTCTTGCCGGTTAGCTGTTCGGTCACAAACAGGGACTGTGAAAAGTAGTCGATTAATCTTTTGGCCTTGTTATAGTCAACGCGGTCGGTTATAGATAGTTCGCTCTCACCAATAATCGTAATAATTCCTTGTAAGGCTTGGTATTTTTGCATTATTTGGGCCACTTGCGAAGCCAAAAAGTAGTGGCGTTCACCAACAATTTCGGGCGAGAGCAACGACGAGCTGGTGTTGACCAAATCTACAGCTGGCAATATGCCAGACTCCATAACCTCGCGGCTCAGTACAATTACACTATCGAGCTGCTGATAAACCTCAACAACTGCTGGGTCAGAAAGATCGTCGGCCGGAATGAAGATCGACTGGACCGAAGTTATGGCTCCAAATTCATTGGTATCTAGACCCTCTTCAAACTGAAGCAAATCAGAAAACAGAGTCGGCTGGTAACCCCCTTCGCTTGGCAACTCACCCAGGGTGGTAGCAAGCTCATTGCCAGCTTGCAGGTAACGGTAAATATTGTCTACAAAAAATATCACATCGCGTTTGGCTTGGTCGCGAAAGTAACGAGCACTGGCGGCTGCACTCAAACCCACCAATGATCGCATAGCCGCCGTTTCATTCATTTGGCCAAGATACATAACAGTGTTTTTTAGTAGGCCGCTGTCGCGCAGATTATTATACAGCTCATGGGCTTCACGTATGCGCTCACCAATCCCAACAAAAAACGATAAGCCCCGATCGGCGCTGGCTACGTTGTGCATTAGCTCGGTTGTAAGCACAGTCTTGCCCACTCCTGCGCCACCAACTATGCCGATCTTGCGGCCTCGCACAAACGGGGCAAAGAAATCAATTACTTTTATGCCTGTTTCTATTAGATCTGTAGATGTACCATAGCCACTTTTGCCGCTGCCGTGGTAAGGCTTAAGCTCAATGGTAGTAGTTGACTTAGGCGTCGGCAGGCCATCTACAGCTGTGCCAGTGGCATTAAAAACCCTGCCTAGAGCGTCGCTACCAACCGGTAGTGTAATGTGCTTATTCAAGCTGGATATTTTTTCGCCCAAGGCTACGGTAAGATTGGGGTCTAAACTAAGAGCCAAAAGCCTAGTCTCTGACTCTATGCAGTAAACCAGCAGCAAACTTTTACTGCCGGTGCTTAACAACTCAAATATCTGAGGCTTATCGCCTGTGTACTCTACTGTAACTAGCAGCCACCGCATTTTTACCACTTTGCCAACAAAGGTTTTCATTTAGCCTGCTCCCGACTAATAAATATTTGGTTAAATTGGTCTTTGCCTCGGCGTTGAGCAATTGAGTAGGCTCGCTTGAGCTGGTTTTTTCTCTGCTCGGCATTGTCGTGAGCCGAGCTCATGGCTGTATAGCGACTGGCTAGCTGAGCCAATCTTGACTCCAGAATCATCTCGGTAAGGGCAGTGGCCTGCATCATGGATTCCAGATAAAGAACTACCTCAGCCAGGCTAGGCTCGAAAATATAATCACTGGCATACATTAAGTTTGTGTCTACGCGAATCGACTCGGCTTCGCTTAAGCGCTTTACGCTCTCCTGAAGCTCAAAGGCAACTATCTCTTGGTGCGACAAAGACACGAATCGTTCATAAAATATAGTTACTTTTTTATATGGCGCCAGATAGTTCACCAGCGGCAATATCCGAATTGATTTGGTAATGTCGGGCAACGGGAAAACGCTAACGGCTTTCATGTGCTTTTGGGTCAATAATTGTTCCGCACGCCGACCGATAACCACCACATCTACTAAGCGAATGTTGACCTCTTGCATCATGGTCTCAACTAGACGTTCATCGATCGAACCCGAAAGGCCGCTGTCTGAGCTGATTAATAGCACGGCTTGGTTTTTGGTTTTGGCTGGCCCAAAATCATCTTTCAGCTTACTATCTAACCGTAGCTGCGAGTACATTCCCCACAGTTCATGAAAAAACTCCCGGCTTGCAATAACCCTGCTTTTAATTCGTCTAATCTGGACAGAAGCAACATTTTCAAACACCTGGGCGACCTCTTCAACCACGATAGTGTCTTGGTAAGCACGTAAAATTTCTGTTGGTTTAGCCATTATTTAACCACCGGGTTACTTTTAATCAGCTCTTTGGCCAAGGCTTTATAATCACTGGTAGTTTTGAGGTCATACTTAACAACGTCGTGGATCACACTCTTAAGCCAGCCAACATTTAAAGAATCGATGTCATTGGTTAAAAATATCGTTTCTAACATTACTCGTTGCTCAGCTAGGCTAAAAGCTTGGTCTGGCGCTTGAGCAAACAGTTCATAAAGTTTGGCTCCAAGCTTAAGCTGCTTGGCGGCTACCTCCGAAAGCTGTGAACCAAACCTTGCAAAACTGCTAGCCTGTCGATAACCTGCCAAAACCTCCATAACACGAGCCGAAAGCTCTTGAATTTCGGGCTCTTGGCTGCGACCACCTACACGACTAACCGACAAGCCAATATTAACCGCCGGCTTAATTCCCTTGCGCATAGTCTCGAGGTCGAATACGATCTGACCGTCGGTCATAGATATTAGATTGGTTGGAAAATAACCAGTTATATCGCCGTTGGGTGTTGTACCAGCGGCTAAAACTGTCTGGCTAAAACCGCTTTTTTTAAATTTACCGGCTCGCTCTAATAACGAGGAGTGGGTATAGAACATATTGCCCGGATAACCCTCTCTGCCCGGATTCGTCCGAAGCAGCAAACTAAGTTCACGGTATATTTTGGCGTGATTACTCAAATCATCATAAATAACTACCACATCGCGACCGGTGTGCCAGAACCATTCGCCAATAGTACAGCCGGTGTAGGGGGCCAAAAACGATAGCGGCAAAGCATCGAAGCTGTCGGCCACCACAATCACTGTGTTCTTAAGTGCCCCCGACTGATATAGTCTATATTTAAGTTTTTCGACACTGTGCTTGGCCTTGGCTATCACAACGTAGATTATTATGCAATCGTTCTGGGCCTGGTGAATAGCAGCTTGGCTTAAAAAAGTTGTTTTACCCGACTTGGCATCGCCCAAGACCGCTATGCGTTGGCCTTTGACTATGGGGAAGAGCGTATCCACCAAGCTTACGCTGGTTTCAAGTTGTGCGTCCACAACGGCTCGCTCATAAAAGCTTGGCGCCAGATTAAAAACTGGCAAAGCTTGGCCTGCAGTCGCTTTGGTTTTAGCATCGAGCGGCCTGGCCAAAGAATCGACTGTTTGACCCAAAAGGTGCTCGCCACAATCGATTGCAACCTGCCGGTGTAGTGGCTTGAGCTTGGAGCCAACAGTGGCCTTTTCGCTATCATTTAGCAGCAACACCCTCATGGTGTCTTCTATAGCCCAAACCAGGCCGATTGTGCCATCCTCGAATTCTACAGTTGCTCGCAAGTGAATCCCCTCAATCGGGTTCGCTTCTACCACAAAGCCTTGGCGTGAAAGCACTTTTGAAACAGACTGGGTTTTTGTAGTGGTTGTCATAATGTTTTAAGCGATTACTATTACATATACGGCTGCGATTGCCGCGACTATTATTAATCCTACTGCCACTATTACCTGGGCCAAACTTCGCAAAACTGATTTCTTGGCCAATGGATTTCGGCCAATTGAACGTATACTCCCGGTCACCGAGGCATACAAAACAATAATGGCCAATATAATAGCGAGCGTTATGACCCCAAAAGCCGCCATAGCTCTGGTTGCCGATACTGACCGGCCAGCGAGATTAGAAACGGCCGACTGTACGCCGCGTACAACCGCAGAATTGCCAGAATAATTGCTGGGCTGATAATCGCCAACGTTCACCAAGACCGGGATTAACCCAACTCGGACTTGCTTAGATTGACCCTGCTTATCTACTAGATTTTTTGACTGTACATTTGTAGCCGACTTAAAATCGGCTTGAGCAACACCAACTATTCGCGTTGGTTGCGTAGCCTTCATCCCTACACCTGCTATAGGAGAAATGGCAACTGCGTCACCTTTGCTGATATTGCCATTAATGTCGCTGACAAAGCCATTTGCAACACCGCTGCTTGCCACCTGAGCTGAGCTCGAGGTATTGTCTATGCTGAGCAGAGTAGAATTCGGCGTCACCACTATACCCAAAAGATTGTTAAAATTATCAGTAGTAGCAAGCTGAACCTGGTAATTGTTGGCATTGCTATTTGTGCTCACAATGTTGCCAGTAACCAATATGTCGTTGCTTTGATAGCCCTGAGAGACCGTTGCGGCAGTAGAGGCTTGAGCCACAAGTATTAAAACTAAAACAGTGCCAAAAAAGCACCCCAAAAACCTCAAGCCACTCTTGAAAACACTAAGATTCAAAGCCCAACCTATAATTGAATATTCTTATGCTTACAATATTACCATTATAAGCACCAGCAGGCCAGGTCAAACCACTATGTTGCTAGATGTAATATATTACTTAGTAGAGCGTGTGGCTTTGAGTAAAAATTCAATTACTACACCCAATACACCACCCATTATTAAAAAGAATACCAACGACCAATTGGGCAATCCGTAACCATACCGATTAGCAGAAAAGTACACTAGGCCGCCAAGTATAATGCCCACAACCGTACCACCAATCAACACCGACGAACGAACAACTGTTTTTTCGGCCACATTGCTGGTGACCTCTACGGCTCGGTTATGTACAACCTTAGAAAACATTCTAGAGCCTGGTGAGAGTTGCGCCTGAACCTTGCGCATTTCTTTTTTGTAGGCTCGATTACGCTCTTTGGGTGTGGCGGCTACTATTGGTTCTTTTTTTTCTGATTTTTCGGCCTGCTTAGCCTTTTTGGCTTCAGAAGCTTCAGATTTTTTGGCTAAATTAGCTTCGGTGGCTTCTTTCTCGGCCTCACGAGCTAATTTTTTCTCGGCTTTTTCACCGCTTTTTTCAAGCTCTGCTTTAGAAGATTTAATCTCGCGCTCTGTGGCCTTGGCACTTTTCCTTTCGGCACTTAATTCGGCCTGAAGCTTCTCGCCCTGCTGCTCGCTACCTACTCCCTGGAGTTCTTCGCCACCTTTTTCAGCCATCTTATGCTCCCTCCGTTAGTGTTTCAACTAATTGTAGCTCACGCTTGAGCAATCGGTTGCGCAATAACAAGAAGAATGAAGCAGCCGCTAGCATAGCCATAATTACTATACTCCAGCCCGCACCAGTTTGCGGAAGCTGCTTGGTTACGCACTCAATTTGCTTGTTGATATCAACGCCTAGCGGAGTTACAACCACTTTGCTACGAAATGTATTGGTTAATTGGCAGTCGTTTGTACCCGGTAGATCGGTAGTCTTCTGGGCAACAAACGGGATAGGGTCTTTAAGTTTAACTGTAAACTGCTTGGTGACTGTTCCTGGGCTACTACTCGTGCCCACCGGTATGTCAATCGGAGCCCAAACCAATTTAGTGGTTGCGCCTTGCTTAACTGCCTGGGCACCACCTGGATCAACTACATCCGCGTAGACCAATATGTCGGTTATATCATCATCAAACACAAAGCCCCTTATAACATCGCCGCCCTTGTTTTGAACACCGATCGTGTAGCGCAATTGGTCGCCTGCCCTTGCTACAGCACCATTGGCATCGGTCGGCTGCCTGTCAGACGTAAGCAGGGTTATATTGGCAGCAATCTTGGCAAAATCACTTTCGTTAACTGTTACGACCGCCTGGCAGACCGGAACTACAGACGTCGTCCCCGCAGCAGTTTGCATAATTACTGAGGCCGTGTATCTTCCTCCTTTGGTATATTTGTGAACTGCCCTGGCGGTTGGCTGGTTGGTATTTACGGTTTGATTTTGGCCATCACCGTAATCGAACTTAAAAGCTGAAACAGTGGTGTTGGTAGCTATGCCTGCAGCATCGAAGTTAACGTCGAGCGGAGCACTACCACTGGTTGGATTCGCCTTTAGGCTAGAGCAAGCAAAGTTCTGTACTGGTGGCACTGTAATTTCTTTTTGGCAGGCTGGCACACTAAAGGCATCGGAAACAGTCTGATGGCCACGCCAGTATATTCTTAAGAATACCTGGTACGTTTTTTGCTGTGTGCTCGTGGGCATAAAGAATGTATCATTTGAATCGCCTGAACTTGGCTTGACAGCGGTGTAAATACCGGTGCCGCTAGGCTGTAATCCAGCTGCCTCAAGCCTACTCTTACCTTTAGCATCAGGCACCTCAGTAAAGCTGCCATCGGCTTGTTTTTCACGGAATATAAACGACATGTCAGCTAGCTCATTAGGGTCGTTGGAATTTTTTAGCTGTGCTGTACCGGTTAGATTGGACAGCGGCTGTCCACCTGCAAGCGTAGTAGGGGCAATGCTCAGGTTCTGGCAAACAATTGTGGGCTGTGCCGGTTGCTTTACGGTAACAACTTTTTGGCATTCATTTACACCTGAGCCTGGAGCTAGCGCAGGTGCTCCATTATTGTTATAGCCAACGGCCAATAAAATAGTATAGGTATCAGGCTGATCTGTCTGGAACTGCTTAGGCGGATTGTCATCGATAAACTCTGTGCCGTTCCACGGTATTCCTTTGGACTCAAGTTTTGTAACTAGTGGCGTTGTATTTACAGATGGATTGGTGCCTCTGTATACAAGGTACGACATATCGACCAGTTCGCCGTTGGGAATATTTTGGCCACTTGCCCGGCCAGTTAGTTTTATAGGCTGGTTTACGTCGACTGCCAATGGTGCCGCTTCTAGGGAGGTACAAGCTATTGATTTTGAAGGCGGGCTGGTTGGTATAAACACCAAGTTGCCACAAGCATATAGAATGCCGACCTGGTACCACTGGTTGGGATCGCCAGTACCAATATCGCTGCCTCGCACCTTGTTGCCGAGTAATTCTGCCGAGAAACATTCTTGCTGCCATCTGCTGCTGGCAGGCCCTACATAAATGTCTGTATGCCCCGGGAATAACCAGGAACCACCGCTACCGGCCTCCCGACCCATAGAAAGCGGATTTTGACCTTTACAAACGGTTTGATTAGGGGTGCCATTTAAAACATCGCTGTCTGTCACCCCTAGCTGATTCATAAGCTGAATTGCATTGTCGGGTCCCTTAAGAGCATTTAGCACTCCCTGATTACTAGTGTCTGTTATGCCACAGGGTCGAATGATATTATTTTCTGAGCACTGGTTAGCCCTGGCCGAGGTTGGCGGGAAAAGAAAAACCGCCACCTGAAATATAAGCAAGCCAATCATTAAGACTGTTGCAATCTTTCGAGTTGCCGCCTCTTGGGCTAGGCGGCTGCCATAAAACTTCAGTCTGCTAACGGGGGTAGTACCCGAACTAACGCCGGTTACTAATTTTCGAAATGTATTCACGTGTTTACCCTCATATACAGCTTTATTACTTTAGCTTTGATTTTAGACTGGTTGACGATGGTTTGCAAGTTTTTTGTTATTTGTCGGCCAGGCTACTGGTAATTTCGGCTTCGACTTCGTTCTTGGGCCGACCATACTTACTACGGCTTAGATCGCGCATGGCTTTTAAAATTTCTTGATTAGGCACGCCTATTGGTGGTGGGAAATGAATACTAAACGGTGTGGTTGGCACACCATTGGCCATAACCCTGCCAACACCTTGGCCATTGGGTATATTTATAAGGTCGGCCTGATTAAATTGTGGCTGGAATTGTTTTTCCATGTATTCAGCATCGTCGGTTCCTACCCGAAAGCTTAAAATTGAGCCGACATTTCCAAATACGGCGTCACGCACCTGCTCGTCCAATTGCGATATAAATTGATTGGCCACAATTAGGTTTAGCCGGTATTTTCGAGCTTCCGAGAGAATGGTTGCAAAACTATCAGTACTAAAGTTCTGAAACTCATCTACGTACACAGAAAAATCGGGGCGCTGATCTTCGGGTGTATCGCTTCGACTCATAGCCGCCATCTGAAACTTAATAACCATAATCATACCTAGCAACTTGGAGTTGAGGTCGCCAAGTAGGCCTTTGCTCAAATTCACCAGCAAAATCTTGTTGCCATCCATAACTTCGCGAAAGTTAAAAGCTGAATGTTTTTGGCCAATAATGTTTCGCATGATCTCATTGTTGGCAAAGGCTCCAAATTTAGACACAAACCAACCCAGCATTTCAGATTTAGAGTGGGCATCGGTTTGAGCCATTTCACCGGTCCAGAAGTCTTGGACAGTGGGGTCTGTTAAATACTTGAATTTCTTTTTCAGATATTCATCATCAGTAAAGACCTTGGGTATCTCCACAAAGGTACCGCCCTCGGGGTCAGCCATGACTGTCAGGGCAGCGTTTCTAAACCAGTGTTCATAGCGTGGTCCAATTATCCCTTGATGCTGTGGGTCGTAGAGCTTGTAAAGCATCTGAATGGCTTCTTGGATCAGAAAGTCTTTTTGCTCGGGCTTGTTAGGGTCGTATTCCATGATGTTAAAGCCCATTGGCACCTCTGTATCGCCCGGGCTAAAGTAGATTACGTCTTCGGCTCGTCCGGGCGGCAACATCGCCAAGAGCTTCTCGGCGGCATCGCCATGGGGGTCAATAAACGCAAAGCCCTTACCAGCTGCGGCATCTTGCAACATTAAGTTCTCTAACAAGGTAGATTTACCGGTACCAGTTTGACCCAATATGTATAAGTGCCGTCGTCTATCGTTATCGCTTAAATGAATGGTTGCTTCAACACCACGAAATATATTGGTACCCAATACCAATCCCAGCTCCGGCAAGCCTGTCGGAGCCGCAACTTCCTTTACGCCCTTGCGCTGCAGCGGGGTAGCAATCTCAATAATTTCACTTGGTAGGTGAAATATGGTGGCCAACTCAGTCGAATTTAAGACCATCTTATGAAGGTGTAAAAAGCGCTCATTAAAAAATCGGAATATAAAGTCGGTGGCGATCTTTTGTGGTGTATCAGCTGGATGGAACTCAAACCTATTAGCATCTTGCTGGGTCATTTGCGCAAAGCCAAGCAACATATCCTGCAACAACACTTTGGCTTTGGCCGGATCGCCACTGCTAGCTACGAGCCGAATATTAGTTTCAAAAGCCGGCGTTCTAACTTTTTCTTCAATAATTTCAGATCGTTTTTTTTCCATGTCGGTAACTTGATGGTTTTCGGCGGGGGACTTTTCACCACCCGACCCACCACCAGCAGCTCGAACTGATTCACTAACAGCCGAAAAAGCTTTGGCGCCACCGGTTTTTTTGCCTGTCAAATAGGCTCGGGCTTTGCGGTGGGCTCGTTTTACCCAGCGCTGAGATACCGGACGAATTAAAATCTGTATAGCCGCTCCCTCATCGTCTCCTAGATTAGATAAGCTGGAGAGAATACCGCCCAGCGCATCGCTATCAGAATTGCGAAATGTGTTTATAGGCAGTATGCTATCGCGTTTGAGATCTAATTCACCGCCCTGAACGCCTGAGGCCTTGCTAACTTTAGAAAAAAAGTTTATATCCTCGGCTTTCTCGATCTGGATTCCTGGATACCCGGAAGCCAGGGCTTTTTGAACCGAGCTCAAAAGGCTAGCCGGCACGGCCATATAAAAGTAAATCATGGGCCCTTCAGCGATAATCTCCAAACTAATGTGTCGGCGGCCATAAATTTGAGCCTTAGAAGTTGTTATGCCAGATAGTAAATTGAATACACCTTCGGCCTTAGTAATGTTTTCTTTGATCATTTCGCGCACATCGCGATTGGTGGCCTCGTTGGCCTCTTGGGGCGGTAGCCTAATCAGTAACGGCACAAACTTCAAACTTCGCTCGACATTTTTGGCATGATGAATTATGCGTCGATAAACCAAAAAACCAACTGCTAAGAGTATAAACAGAAACAGTGCAAACAGCGTGCTAGTTAGTAGTATAAACTGATTCATGGCTGGTTCGACTTATTAATCAACATCAATCCCAAAACGCTTTTTTAGATAGGTTTTGCTTAAGCTCTGTTGAGCTTCCTCTTCAGTGTACGGATCATCCTTAGTATGCTCAATCACATCATCGACTGTGTCGACCCATTCCTTTTCTATAAGATCAATATCGTCAGCATCTAGAGTTTCGGGGCGGGTCTTTACACCGGCCTGCGCGAGCGGGTCGGGCTGGGCAGCTGGCTGCTGTGTAAGTGGAGAAGCTGGTGCTGGTGGCGGTGTGGCAGCTTGTGGCGCTGGGTTAGCTTGTGGTTGTTGCTCCACACCAGACGGACGAACCTCTGGCTGCTGCATCTGAACTTCTGGAGCTTTTGGTGCCACCTCAGGCTTTAATACCGGCTTTCGTTCGTTGCCCTGGGGTCGCCTAGGCTGCTCTGGTATTGGCAGATTTTGCGTACGGTTATCCATACTAAAATTATACCAGTTATGGTTCAGCTTTGGCTAATTTTAGCTATGTACCCAAACGGGTGTACCAATTGGCGCCCAATCATACAAGAAGACTGCTGCTGCCAATGGCATATTTACACAACCGTGGCTGCCGTTCAACCAATAGTCTTGTCCACCAAAGCTATTGCGCCAACTAGCATCGTGTAGGCCATAGCCCTGATAAAAAGGCATCCAGTATTGAACAAAGACATTATAGTCGTAGCCATAGACGGCGCCATTAAGGTAGCGGTTTCTTTCTTTGGCGTAAATAGCAAATGTGCCCGTTACAGTCGGAAACCCTTTGCCGGTAGCGCCGCTTGTTATTGGTGAGCTATAAACGACCTGCCCATCTTGGTAGGCCCATAGGCGTTGGCTCGATAAATTAATCTCGATGTACATGCGGGCATCTGGACCATTGCTGTTGCTAGTTTGAGTTTGAAACGGCACCGGCGAATCAGTTAGCGCTATCGTTGTATTCTGACCATTTTGGAGTGCCGTAAATATCGCATCGGCGGCCGGTTGTTGGTTTATGGTCGTGCCATTTTTGCCTTCCTGCTCTACCGAGTTGGCACCGTTTCTAACAACTACAATTTTATTTTGGGCAGCCACATCCACTTGGTTAGCCACAGATTGTAGATAGCCCAAAATTTGCTCTTTAGAAATGTCGGCTTTTAACTCTGGCCTGCCATCGGATCCAGATACAATATTGAAAACTATCATATACCCCAAAGCGGTTCTATCTAGCACAAATGTCTTGCCGTTATAGCTTAATGATATTTGACGACTCAAATAATCTTCGGCTCGTTTTTGGGCGGCAGCGGTATCTTTTGCCAAAATGTCGGCTTTTTTGGGCACAGGCTGCAAACTAATTGTTTGGTCTTTTCCGTCGGCCAGAGCATTGGCAATTAGATCGTTAAGGTAACGCCGGTCTACCCGTAATCCGTCCCGATCTGGCACTACATTTATATTGCCGTCAGTTATTTGCAATGTTGCGTTAACCGGATCACGCCCGACCGAGCTAACTACGCTGTCTGTGAATTTACTGAGCTGGGTGTTATTAATGTTATAAGCATAACCAACCGTGCCTTTATTGCTGGCTTCTATTAGCCCAGCCAACGGCAAAGGCCAGTTGCGACCGACATTATAAGCAGCCTCAATCGTAGCTCCTAGCTCATACTCAGCCCCCAAATCACTATTGGTAGCGATGAATGTTTTATCGCCAACTCGCAAATCAAAGCGGCGGTCAAGATTCTGTGAGCGCAAAACTTGTAATGCCTGGGCTCGATTTTTGAAACTCAAGTCGTGCCCTGCGACTGAAACGCCCGGGTAAATTACGCCCTCGAACAGGGCAGCTACCAGAGCATTGAGTACTACAACAGCTGCCAGAACTCCAATCGCTACAAACCACAATCTGGCTTTCATACTCGGCCTTTGCCCAGATTTAGAAATTTTGGGAGGCAAACTCAAAAAATGGCTGTGGTTTTTGTTTTGCATTCTTAAGCCTAATTATATCGCTTACGCTCCAATGAAGCCAGTACTCTAGGGAGAATGTTAGCGCAGAGTCAAGCTACTAAGTTGGGGGTCAGATTTTAAGGCTTCTACCAAATCTGTTAGCTGTTGGTCAATTGTGGCGGTTTTGGGTTGTGGACCAAGGTCAAATTCAATTTCTACGGTCACACTTTTTCGCTTGGCCGCCTTTAACTCGCTGTTCTGGTAGCTATCAACAAAATCTGCTTTTACAACATGCTTGCGAGAGCTTATTTGTTCATGCAGGTGCTGCCAGCTGACGGCCACCGGCAGCTCTAAGGCCAGGTTGCGACCGACATAGCGGTAGGGCGGTATGGCTTTTGGCTGTGGTGTACCAACACTACTCAAAACTAGTTCAATTTTTATTTCGGCGTAGCTAACTTCTGGGGGAATATTGTGGTTTTTTAGGGTGGCTGGATTTATCTGGCCATACTCAGCCACAAATTTTCCACCCAAAAACATTTGGCCATAACGCCCCAACACGAATGCTGGTTTTTGAGCCGCTTCAATACTAACTTCAATACGACTGCGAGCCAATACCGCATCTAGCAAGGCTTTGAGTCTCTTTAGCGAAGACTCGCCAACACTGCTTATGGCCAGTCGCCATTCCTCGTTGGGGGCAACCGACTTAGAGCCATTCTCGAGCCAAGACACTTTTGATAATTCAAACACATCTACTTCGTCAGTATTTCGGTTTGCCGCAATCGCCTTTAGGTGGCTAGCTAAAAGGCCGCTCCGCAAATAAGCTTGCTCCTTAACCATTGGGTTAACTATTTCTATCTGCCGGCTCAGATCACCACCAACCATATCTACCATTTCTGCACTCACCAAAGAGTAGGTCATGATCTCGGTACAACCGATAGTTACCATGGCCTGCTTGAGATCTGTGAGTTTTGGTAAAGCTTGGAATTCATGTGTATCCATGGGCGGCGACTCAGGCAGGGTAGGGGGCATAGTATCGTAGCCAAATATCTTGGCGGCTTCTTCGTATAGATCCTCGGCCATACTCACATCTGTGCGCCACCAAGGCACAGCCACCGCTAGTATATGATTAAGCGATGGCACAACTCTGCGAACCTGCTTAATCTTGTCGGGCTTTACCACCACCGGCCTGCCCTTTTCCACCACCACAGCCGAATTCTTATCTTGACAAATAGCCATATTATTGCCCAACCACAATATGTCGCCGGCCCGATATAAATTTGCGTCAATTATTTCACCGGTTTCACTCCAACCGGTCTTGGAATCTAACTCAAGACCCAAAGGGCCAAAAACAGTAGTTAAAAGTTCTGAATCAGTCTTGATATTACGACTAAACACTTCTTTAATAGAATGAGCAAGTGAAAAATGGTTAATCTCGAAGCCGCGGGCTTTTAGCCCATTGGCCAACTGCCTTTCACCGAGCTTCATGCCCAAGACCGCCTCGGCTCTGCGCAGTCGCAAACCAATTTGAACGCCATGAATTTCGGCAAACAGCTGATCGGCAGGGGAGTCAACGATCTTTGCTGCACAGATTTCTTTTAATAGGCCAGCCAAACGATCGGCCGCCAGAACCGGCAAGGGGAGGGGGAGTCCGCGCTCAAAGCGAGCACTAGCCTCGGTGCGCACACCATGTCTCAAGGCTTGGCGCCGGACCGTGGTTTTGTCGAAATTTGCGATCGTGAGCACAATTTCGGTAGTGTTCGGTTCAACTTCGGCTTTTTGGCCACCCATAACGCCAGCCAGATCCAGCGGGCCGTCATCATCGGCAATTACCAAATCTTCAGATACGAAGGTAATTTCTTTACCATTTAATAACTTCAACTTTTCGGCGGGGGATCCATAGCGCACCTGCAAGTTGCCAGATATTTTATCAGCCGCAAAAGCGTGCGATGGTTGGCCGTATTCCAACATAACCCAGTTGGTAATATCGACCACCGGGTTAATGCTATTCATACCATTGGCCTCTAAGTTATCCACAAGCCAACTTGGGCTGGCCATATCATTTTTCACAACATATTTCACAGATATAAACCGCCTGCAGCCGCCCTTTTCCTTGACTTTTGTTACTTCCCTGTTCTGGTATTCATTTTTGGCAATATCAGGTTCAACTAGGCTATTGTTGAGCGAAAATGCGGCAATTTCCCTCGCCAACCCTATTATCGACAGATAATCCCACCTATTTGAGGGGGTGGTAAGGTCTAGGCAATCTCCTAATTCGGCTATGTCGCACAATGACTTTCCCAAGGGTAGAGCAGGGTCTAGCTCAACAATACCGCTATGGTCTTGCGATAACCCTAGCTCGCGCTCAGAACACAACATGCCATCCGACTTTTCACCACGGATCTCTGCTGCTTTAATTTCAATTCCGCCGGGTAAAATTGTGCCAACTTGGGCAAATGCCACGACCAGGCTGTTCTTGACATTGGGTGCACCACAAACAAGCTTTTTAGTACCGACACCAGTATCTATGGTTACCAATCTTAGACGATCGGCATTGGGGTGCGGCTCAACCTTGGTGATCTTTGCAATAATTACCTTAGAATCGATCTTATTCGCATACAAAATTTCCTCAACCTCAACCTCGCTGCGCTCCAGAGCCGCCACCATATCTTCGGTCGAAAGCGGCCTTTCCAAATATGAATTGATTGATTTTACGCTTACTTTCATCCTAAAACTGCTCCAAATAACGAAAGTTTGGCCGCCACAAACTTCGCAGATCATTTAAGCCATACTTAATTACTGCCAGGCGCTCATAGCCCCAACCGAAGGCAAAGCCAGTGTACTTTTCGGGGTCTATCCCGCCGTTGCGTAACACCTGGGGGTGGATCATGCCGGCCCCGCCTAGCTCTAGCCATTTACCCTGATATTTGCAATCCAGCTCGACCGAGGGCTCGGTATACGGAAAAAAGCTTGGTCGAAACCGAATTTCGGCCTCTGAACCCAATATACCCCTCACTATTCTAAGTAATGTGCCTTTCAGATCGGCCATCGACACGCCCTCGCCCACCACCACTCCCTCGATCTGAATAAAAGCCCAGGAGTGAGTAGCATCTTCGTTTTCGTTTCGGAACACCTTACCAGGAACAATAATCTTAAACGGTGGTTTATTATGCTCCATAAACCTCACCTGCATATTGCTGGTATGGGTGCGCGGCAGCCACTTAGCACCGTTTTTATCCTGATAAGTGCTATAAAAAGTGTCTTGCATTTCGCGCGCCGGGTGCTCGGGTGGCATGTTTAAAGCCTCAAAGTTGTACCAATCGGTATCAACCTCTGGGCTATCAACGATTGCAAAGCCCAGCTCTGTAAATATACGAAAGCTCTCGGCAATTACCGAGGTTGTGGGGTGAGCGTGGCCATAACCAGGGTATTCCCTCTTACCTGGCTCGGTTATATCTACGGGCTCAAAGTCTTGAGCTGTAACAAGCTCTTGCTCGGCAGCGGCGAACAACTTCTCGAGTTGCTTTTTTACCTGGTTTAGAGCTTGGCCAGCCTTGGCCCGCTCGCCTGCTTCCAAACCTTTAAGCTGCGACAACCCCATCGCCACCTGGCTCTTGGCGCCCAAATAGCGAGATTTGAGTTGCAAAAGCCCGTGCCTGTCTTTAACCCTCGTAAGCTCCAATTTGGCACTTTCTAATTGTCCTAACAGGTTACCTTTCACCCCTTTGCCCTTCTGGTTCGAAAGTAAAACTCCACAATAATGATTGTTAGCACAAACAGTATTACATCGCGCCAGCTTAGGCTCTTGAGGCTAGCGAGAGCTAATAAAACCACCCCGGCAAAGCTTAGTAAAAAGCCTGTTCTCAGTGCCTCATTGATCGACCACATCGGTTTTTCACGGTTTTTCACCTTTCGCATCTTCCAAGCAAAGCCAAGTAAGCTCAATACACTACCGGCAAACAAAAACACCCCTATGAACCAGAAGGTTACCCCTGCCGGACCAAGTTTTTGCGGGTTTGTGGCAAATACCATGGCCGTACACAAAATACCTGTAACCAGGAGTGTTAGAAACAAGCCAGATACAATAAATACGATTTTTTGTCTTTGTGCTAGTGCCATATCTGTAAATACGCCGTTCTTATCTGTTACATTATCCCACAACAGTCGCTGAGTGTGCAAGCGAACCAAAATTGTTCTTGTTGAACAACTTTACTACTCTATTCTGAATACATTTATTGACTTGTTTTTTGAGCTTTGTGTATTGAATAAATTCTATGATCAAGATTGTTGTACGGGTTGTGGCTAGCAATTTGTGCGACGTAGCCAAATATCAATTAGTCTAGCCAAACAATCGCTACATAGACTAGATTGACGACGTCATAGTTGAGTTTGTTCGGTTTTTTGGTGGGTAAACTTTTGCTTGGATTAGCTGTGGATAAATAAAACTGTGTCAGAAAATGCCAACAGAGTATGTAGGGTAATGTTGGTAACTAAGGCTTAGTCGCTAGAAACAAAGTGAACTGTGGTAACTTACTAAATCTTGCGTAGTAATTTGGGTCTACCGTTTTTGTCTCTTCTATAGCTTTTGTTTCTACAAAGTCCTCTATCTTAAACCCGGTTTCTTTTAATAGCCGAAAATGCATGCTCGGTGAACCCACCCAGAAACGAATCGGGTCTTCATCTGATATTGTGAGCTCGTGTGAATACTCTAGATAGTCGTTATAATTGCCAAAGACTCTACTCTCACCCTTTACTTCTTCGAAACCGAGTATCCGAGCTGGCTTTCCTTCAATTATTATGCGTTCTGAAGCCCACCTAACAGGATGTGGTACTGAGAATTGGAATTTACCGCCTTTCTTGAGAACTCTGTAGGCTTCTTTATAAACATTCTTTGGTTTACCCGTGTAATTAATTGCTAAACTGCTATAAACAAAGTCGAAGGATTCATTATCAAAAACAAGGTCATTTATATCTCCTGACCTAAAGGTGTGGCCGGGATAAGTCTTTTTGGCCAGTTCTATCGACACTGTTGATTTATCTATGCCAACTAATTCAGCTGCACCTTTCTCTTCAAGAAGCCTCGACTCTTCCCCTGTGCCACAACCCAGCATCAGCACTTTTTGCCCTAGTAAGTCAGGAAGCATTTTGCGCATAGCCGGCTTCTCTACATAGGAATGAGGCAGGCTCTGGCCTTTAATTAGCCTTTGTTGCTTGTCTGCTGCAAAATGGTCGTACTGATTGTATTTGCTCATATAACTATTATAACCAAAAACCGCCCTGGCTGGGCGGCATTGGTACTATCAGATCTTAAATAAATGCTTTGGTTACGGGCCGATGCATCCACTCTTAAATGTTATGAAACAATATTAGCGGGCACCGGCCCGGGTTAGTACTCCTAGAATGGGGGCCCTAGGATTACCGGGTGTGTGCTTGTCGGTGGTTCTCTCGTATAAAACAGTCGCAAGAAACGGGAGAATGTTGCCGACATATTCCCAACCATCCTTGCGGTAACCTACTCGGCTCAAAGGTTCTTTGGCTTGTTAAGCATAAAAAGCCCTTAGGCCGAGCAAGTCCCAGCGGGATGTGTGATACGCCTTCTTAGCTTTTGAGGGCCAAGCAGGCAACTACCCTCGAACAGTAGGGAGATCTGGTACTAAAAAACAAGGGGGCTGTTTTTTAGTACCAAGTCGCCCCACTGTTACAAGTGGTTAAAGCAGGATTTTTAGAGTTCAAATCCTTAAGCTCTTTTATGAGTTGTGGCAAGTTTTGTTTTTGTTTTTTTAAGATGCGCTTGAGATTGATACTAGTATAGCACAGTGCTTATGCTTATGTCAATAAGTTTAATGGTATTTTTTACTATGTAACCTGAAAACCCATGTTGTTTTTATTACAGCAAGCCAATAGTTTGCTTTATTTGCTCGAGTTTTTTGTTGGCAATTTTAGAGGCTTTGACATTACCAGACTCAATGATTCGCATTAATTCACTTTCGTTAGAGCGGATCTTGTTAAATTTAGCCTGCAACTCTTCTAATTTGCCGGCCACTAACTCCCCCAGGTCTTTCTTGAAGTCGCCGTAGCCCTTACCCCTATACTTATTCTCAATTTCTTCGATCGGTTTGCCAGAAAAGCCGTGGTAAATCTCCAGCAGATTGGAAACGGCTGGCTTTTTTGCTTTGTCGTACTTAACTTCACTACCTGAATCAGTCACCGCCTTCTTAAACTTAGTGATCACCTCTTCACTAGTATCTTTAAGGTAGACCGTACCCGGCCCCGGATCGCTCTTGCTCATTTTCTTAGAAGGGTCGGCTATGTTCATGATCCTCGCTCCAACTTCATCGATACCTGGTTTGGGCAACTTAAAAACTTCACCGTGCAGATTATTAAAGCGCTCAGCAATATTTCTAGTTAGTTCAATGTGTTGTTTTTGATCTTCGCCAGTAGGGACCTCATCGGCATCATAAAGCAATATATCGGCAGCCATTAGCACCGGGTAGTCAAAAAGCCCGGCTAGTTGCCCAGCCTCTCCAAAGCGAGCAGTTTTATCCTTATACTGAGTCATGCGGTTAAGCTCGCCCATAGTCGTGTAGTTATTTAATATCCAGGCCAATTCTGTATGGGCTGGCACCATCGACTGTATAAAAATGATGCATTTATCTGGGTCAAGTCCGCCAGCAATCAACCAGACATAGCTGTCTAAGCTGCAATTTCGTAAGTGATCTGCCTTTTGGCGCACTGTTATAGCGTGAGAATTCGCAATAAAGTAAAGCTTATCCTCATCTTGTTCTTGAGCCCAACGCACCATAGCACCCAGATAGTTGCCGATTGTCGGAATGTTACTAGACGTAATGCCTGATACCACACGCTTATTTATGTTTCGAACCTTCATATTAACAGTTTACTCATCTATTGAGGGCTTATCAACCAGTAGCGGCTCAATACCAGCATCGGCACCAGCAATCTTAACCACATCTTTATCGATCTTTTTGAGCTCTTTGTGGGCGTTGTTGTAGTGATTCACAGTCACGCCCAGAGAATTACCCAGTTTTTGCATAAACTGATCGTAATTTTTAATGTGTACACCCAGCTGACCTACTCTTTTTTGGATTTCTTTGGCCTGTTCTTCTATCTGTAGTGAGCGTAAGCCCTGCATTACAGTCTGCAGGTAGGCCATGAATGTTGTAGGGCTTACAATAATCACCTGTTTATCACGAAAGGCGTACTCGATTAGGTCGCGTGAGCTGGTATCGGCTAAGCCAATTTTGTTAATCAGTAGATCGTTGTAGATAGCCTCCGAAGGAATAAACATAAAGGCAAAGTCCATGGTGCCCTCGTTGGGACGAACATATTTGCTAGTTTCGTCTATGCGGCCCTTAAGGTCAGTTTTAAACTGTTTAATCAGTCGCTCGCGACTAACTTTATCTTTCTCGTCTATCAGGCGGTTATAGTTTTCCAAGCTGAACTTAGAATCGATTGGCAGTACCTTTTTATCTAGCAAAATTACCGCATCAACAATTTCGCCGTCTTTAAACTTGTACTGCAGCTTGTACTGATCTGGCGGCAATACGTTTTTGAGAACGGTGTCTAGATAGTATTCGCCCAAAACTCCGCGCTGCTTGGGATTTTGGAGCACATTTTGCAGAGTTTTGAGCTCGGTCGCGACATCTACCACCTGGCGGTTAGTGTCGTCGAGCTTGGTTAGGCGCTCGGTAACATCGGTGATAAGCTTAGCCGACTCGCTCATTTGCTTATGCAGGCTGGCTTGCATGGCGGCGTTATTACGATCAATGCGCTCGCCCATCTGGGACTGAGTTTGACTAAGTAGTTGCTGCAACCCCTGAAGATCGGTTTTTAACAAATTAGCAGTCGGGTCGTCGGTGGTATTAGACAGTTTTCGCTGCAAATAAACTATTACTGCCACGAAGCCCAGCACCATAACCACCAAAAGTATCACCACCGATGTATTCATATGCCTATTATACATCTTGGGTCTACGAACACAATACGAAAAAACAAAACTTTTACGCTTGGTCGATAACTTTACCCTTAATGTAGGTACCAAGAATATTAATCTCGCCAGTATAGTCTTTGAGCTCGCTCAGAGCCTGTTTGCTTCTGTGCTCATCTAGGCCAGCATCGAAGTCCAGATAAAAGTAGTAGTGCCAACCCTTACCAATAATTGGCCTGGATTCTAGCTTGCTTAGGTTAATGTTGCGCTTGGCAAACACCCCAAGCGCATTGTATAGCGCGCCTGGCTGATGATTGGTGGTAATAATAATCGAGCTTTTGTTGGCTCCGTCGGGGTTCTTGCAGCCTCGGGGAACAAGCAGCACAAAGCGCGTGTGATTCTGCTTGTCGGTTTCAATATCGGCCGCCAAAACCTTCATGCCGTACAGCTTAGCCGACTCTTTACTGCTAATTGCGGCCAGACTCTTGTCTTTGGACTTGGCTATGTAGGCCACGCTGCCGGCCGTATCGTGGCGCTCGTGCACATCTACACCGCTTAAATTAGCTAGATATTGTTCGGCCTCCATTAGAGCCACAGGGTGGGAGTAAATCTGCCTAACATCACTAATCTTTGCATCGGGCTGGCCGATGAGATTAAGTGAGATGCGCATATAGACCTCACCAATAATCTTCTGGCCGTCCTCGCGCAACAAGTCATAAACTTCGTTAATGCTGCCAGCTAGCGAATTTTCAACCGCTACCACGGCAAAATCTGCTTTTGCTTGCTGCAAATCCGAAAATACCCCAGCAAAGCTGTCCCGTGCCAATATTTCTAGTTGCCCACCAAAGAAGTGCCTAGCCGCTATGTGGTGAAACGAGCCGGTCTCGCCCTGAATAGAAACAATGTGCCGCTTTGTGGTCATGCCTTTTAGCTTAGCAATTGGCTATATAGCCCGTATTAAGCCCCTAAGGGCTTTTATGCAGGCTATTATCAAGAAGCCGAAAGCTGAGAGTAGTAATACAATCTGCACGTAGACCACAAAACTAAAGACAGCCCCGGCCGGCGTGGCCTCGCCTCTAAATATGATCGAGTACAGCACAAACTTTATAACCTGAGTAAGTAAGAAGCAGAGCAGAGCCATCATTAAGAAATGGCGGGCTTTAAAATGACCAGTAGCACCAAAAGACTGCGTGGTTCGTTGATATTTAACCGATTGGGGCATGTTTTTTAGCGATCGGGCTGAAATATTCTTAACTTGACGTTTGGTTTTCTTCATTTGGCAATATTATACAACTTGGACGGCTACTTTGCAATAATAGTCTGGGATTTGAATATAATAAACTATATATTTACTCAATATTACTAATCTCGATATCTGTATATAAAGCTTATGTAGCGGTATAAAATATAAGGTAAGCACTAAATTCTAAACCACTTTGGGATTGGTACTTTTTTGGGGCTTGTATATCTAAACTTAGGCATTTGAGGACCAAAATATCGTTCAACCATGGTGGGCCAATTAGTTTTTAACCATTTACGCTGCTTAACAAACATATCTTCTAACCCCCGTTCAGCAAATTCGGCCTTAATAATTCCGCCACTGTGTGGATGCTGGTGCCTTTGATCTAGCGGAGAATTAAAGCCATGAGCATAGTGGGTCATCTCATGTACTATTGTGGCAACCACAACGTACTCAGGTACACTAAGGTCTTGATATATCGGGTTGATAGTTATTATGCTGGTGAGCTGGTCGTTTGGGTCTAATGATATTGAACCGAGGCGGCGCTTGGCCTTGCGCCCATACCTTATTACAACTTTGTTAGATTGATCCACGTCCGAAAAATATCTATACCATATATCGGCAAGCAAGTTTTCCAACCACTCTTGATCTCTGTAGGTCGAGTCTATGCTTTTTTTGTTCATACTAACTTTTCAAAGTTAATTTGACTCTGTCCAACTTTGCTAAATTCTCGATTTTTTATACCATTACAAACCATTGTTAGCTTGCTGATTGTTGTTTCTGCCGCAGGTGGTGGTAGCTTAGCTATAATTTGTCGCTCTACAAATTGGAGACCTATTGTGTTCACTACTTGCCGATGGTTTTTTTCCCAGGCTAAGGCATAAATAGCCATTTGAATACTTTCTCTTAAGCGTTTTTCAGCATCCTTTTTGGATCCTACATCGCTGGTTTTAAAGTCATATATATCTATTTTATCATTGTTTTTATAGACAGCGTCATAACGGCCAGAGACTGCCACCTTTATTTCAGGCAGTCTAAGTAAAAATGGCTGCTCTACCATTGCTGGGCAGCTCTTTTGTCGCTGCTGATTGGCGTAAAAGTGTTTTAAGGTATTTTTACCCTGGTTAAAACGATCTATTTGGTGTTGGAGCGATACAAACCCCTCCTGCAACCAACTAGCCTCAAAAGTTTCATAAAGGTCTTTTAAGCCGATGTTTTGGTGAGCAAGTTTGGCTCTAAAATAGCGCTCTATAGCAGCATGAATTGCTGTCCCATAAACCAGGGCATGAAATGGCCCCTTGGGTAAGCTTAAAACATGAAAATACCAGAATTCCTTGGGCGAACGTAGATAATCGGCAACCTGGTTGGTACTAAGCTGCAGCCATCCGTCAGAGTAAAACCTAGCTAAGGGATCAAATTTAGACTCTGGCAATCTGGAGTAATTTATCAGGCTATCGGCTGTTGATTTTAATATCACGGGGCGCTTTTTGGTGACCACAACCTCGCCTAGAGCCTCCGTGATGAATCGCGAGGGGCGCTTTAGCCTTTTTCCGCCATGATTATAAGCCGCCGACAGTCTTAAATACTCTTTGGCGCGGGTCATAGCCACATAAAATAGGCGCCGCTCGTCCATAATGTGCCAATCAATTGCGCCGTCTTGCGAATCGAATAACCCTTTTGGCATGCGTATCAACTCAGCTCGATTAACAGCCGGAAAAGTCGCCTCTACCGCATCAACTATTAATACGACTCTAAATTCTAAGCCTTTGGCCCGGTGAACCGTAAGTATACGAACGGCATCTAGATCGAGTGGCGAGGCTTGCACCACAATGTCATCGGTGCTTTGTTGCAGCTCAGCCAGATGGCTCCACAAAGAAACAATGTTTGGGTCATAACTAACTGTTTCAAAATCTCTTATTAGCTCAAACAGTTGGGTTATGTTTTGAATTTGCCTAACAGCTGAGTTATCGGTTAGAGCTTGCTTAGTTAGTCTCACCAAATAGCCAGAGTGTTGTAAAAAATCATACAAGAGTTCACCGCCGCTCATCTGGTGTGCTAAGCCTCGATAGTAATTTATGGTTTCTATTATTGAGTTAATCTGCTTGGCGGCTGGCTTGTTCTCAGTAAGGTACTGTTCTAATGGCAGCCTCGTCCTGGCGGCTTGAGCGCTAGCAGCAACCAGCTGGCTCAAAGCTATGTTATAGACTTCACTAGTCAGTAGTCCATATAGTGCCTGCGAATTGCCGGGGTCATTGAGGCTATTTATAAAATGTAATAGCACCTTTACCTCTGGCTGCTCCAATAGATTTGTGCTTTCAGATAAGACATAAGGAATTAAGTGACGATTTAAACAGTGTGCTAAGTTGCACGACTGGCTATTTTTACGTATTAAGATCGCCATATCTTTGTAGCGGTAGCCGTTTTTATGGAGTTTTTTTAATTCAGCGGCAACATATTCGGCTTCTTCTACCTGAGTATCGAATATCTTAGCCCTAGGCAGTTGACCTTGGCGACTGCCTAGTAGCTTTTTACTAACTTTTTGCTGCTTTTCTAGCCGGTATGGATTGTTGTGCTGAATTAGCCTATAAGCTGCGTCTAGAATTTTTTGGCCCGAGCGGTAATTGTTGGTTAATACAATCCGCTTAGCATCGGGGTAGTGCTCAACAAAAGACAAGATGTTGGTGATAGCAGCCCCACGAAACCTATAGATCGACTGATCGTCGTCTCCCACCACCATCAGGTTTCTATGCGCTGCTGATAATAATTTAACCAACTCAAATTGGGCAAAATTAGTGTCTTGAAACTCATCGACTAAAATAAACCGAAACTTTTGTTGATAAGTCTTTAAAACGCTGGCTCTAGATTTAAAAAGCTCCAAAACTAGCAACACCTGGTCGCCATAGTCAATTAAACCTCTTCGCCTAGATTCTGCCTGGTAGGTCTTATAGATTAGGCTAAGCTCTTTCAACCGTCGCCGCTCCGCCAGATCGTCTTCTGTCTTAATCTGATCCGATACAAACTCAGCAAATTGCTCAGCCGTAATCGCTTCGTCTTTGAGCCTCGATATAAATCTGGCAGCTGCACTGACAAAGCGCTTGGGATTACCTAGCGGGCGATAATTCTTTAGCTTGCCAGCTAAGTTCTCAATCACCTCACTTAAGAAGATCCCCTGGGAAAAGTTCGACATAACCACAAAATCACTAGTTATGCCGAGTTCTAAGCTGTGCGCCCGTAGTATCTTGTCGCCCAGAGCGTGAAAAGTCGATATGTCGGACTCCACATAGCCGTGCGGCAAAAGCCTGTCTACTCGCTCCTGCATTTCAGTTGCTGCCTTGTCTGTAAAAGTCAGAGCCAAGATCTGCGATTGTGGTATTTTTTGCTTGAGTATCAGGTTAGCAATCCGAAATGTTAAGACCGCCGTTTTGCCGGTGCCGGCACCAGCCGCCACCAGCGCTGGACCCGTGCCATGCTCGACCGCGGCTTTTTGCGCCTCATTGAGCCCCCCTAAATTCCTCATAAACTCCATTATAGCCTACATAAATGGCGCTAGATAGCCTGTCTCAGATCTGTTATGCTTGTTGGTAGGAGGGTTTAAATTTTTGTCTAAGACTTATGTGCAGACGGCAGCCAAACTCACTCCCCGGCCAGGCGAAAATCGAGCAGCGGCTTTTAGTTATTGGTTCGATCCACCAGTAGATGAAAACAACTTGGTGGGCAGCTTTTATGTAGTTATCGATATCGAGGGCCATAAGCGCCTGGCCGAAGATATCACCAACACAATCATTCAAGATTTTGGCGAGCTGTACTACCACAACCAGTTTCGAGATGAGCCCCAGGAACGTTTCGAAAAAACTCTGTCACAGATCAACGAAAATCTAGAGGAGCTGTTTAGACACAACAAAACTCTTCCAGGCCACATTAGCATTCTAATAGCGGTAATCGACGAGGCTCAGCTATTACTATCACTCTTTGGCCGGGTTGGCGCCGTACTGGCTCGGCCCGGTGAAGAGCTCAGACAGCTAAACCAGGCTGATAGTCAAAAAGATCTAATTTTTTCGGAGATTATCGAGGGTAGTTTGCAAAAAAGAGATAGCTTGTTGTTTTATACTCAAGCTGTCTTTAGCCAGCTCAAAAAAACTGACCTAAGCAGTCTGCTGACCGAAAACAGCCCCAGTACCTGCATACACAAGCTCGCTCAGCACATGCCTCAGGGTGAAGGCGCCAGTCGGTGTAGCGCCATTGCTGTAAATATAACTACGATCAAGGATCTTTCCGAAAAGCCCCTATCCGATGAGCCAAATCAAACATTTATTGGCGCCACTACGTCGGCCGCTGGTGCGATTGCCAAAAAAATTCAGCCCCATGCCCAAAAAGCCATTCAAAAAAGTGTGTCTGGTGCCAAAAGGCTTGGTGGCGAAACCAAAGACCGTGCGCTCAGATCGGCCGGTAATGGTATCCGTGAGGGCTGGAACAAGCTTTGGTCTAAATACATTAACCGCAACCCGCGGCTGGCTTTGGGAATAGTTGTGGTTGGCGTTATCCTGATTTTCGTTGGATTCTACTTGTTGTCACTGCAATCACAAAAGAACGATAAAAACCTGGCTGTATTTAGTCAGGCTTATCAAATTGAACAGCAAGCAGCTACTGACCTGTCGCAGGGCAACAAAGAACAAGCCGAAGCTAGTCTACAAGATGCTCAAACCAAACTCAACTCTATTCCGGCCAGCTCTGTCGAAAGAGTTAACAAATTGGCCTCTAAGCAGGCCCAGTTTAGCCCTCAGCTCAATACTATAGCTAGCCTCAACACCCAAATCACCTCACTTTTGGACACCATTAGGTCGGTCGTTCGAGTCAACGCCCAGGCCGTTTACGGCGCCAAAGACAAAAACACAGCTAGCTTTTCACAACTATTATTATTTGGCAAAACCATATACACCATCGACACCAAGGCCAAGAACCTGCTGCGAATCAATCTAGATTCTAAGTCTGGCTCGGTGGCTACCAGCAACCAGGTTTTGGCTAATGTTCAGGCTAGTTCGGTCGCAAACGATGGCTCAACCGGCTACATTATGACCAAAAACCCAAACCTGTTTCTGCTCAGCCCCGATGGCAGCTTAACAGAAGCCAAGAACACCTCAAACGAATGGAGTCGTGGTGTGGATATAGCTAGTTACCTGGGCAACATATATATCCTCTCGCCTGTCGATAATCAAATCTATCGTTATACCAAAAACCTGGGCGGCTATAGCACCAAAACGCCTTACTTAAAAAATCCGGCTGAAAATCTGCTACAAAACGCCACTTCGATGGCTATAAATGGCAATGTTTACGTCGGTAATAACGACGGCTCTGCATTAAACTTTCAGCTTGGCCAAAAACGAGATCTCCAGATACAAAACTATCCCAAAAACAGCCAGAATATAGTTAAAATATTGTATTCAGAAAACTTAACTAGCCTATTTTTACTGCTAAATGATGGTCGGATACTACAAATCCAACTTGGTAGTAATTCGGCTCAATATATACGCCAGTATGTTGTAACCGACGCAACAAACATCAATTCTTTTGCCATAGACGACAGTAATAAACAAATATTTGTAGCTAATAGCAATACGATTTTAAGCTTCCCGCTCCAAAAGTAGCTAATCTGACCTACTGTCCATTTTGGCTTGCGCAGTTATACCAATTAGCTTAAAGTATTGCTCCATAAAAAGCTTATAGGAGTTAATTAGGCCTAGCTTGCCGGCCGCAATAGGATTATCTAATTCTATTATCTTTTCTGACTCATAGTAGGCATGGAATAATCTAGCAGTTTCGTGTCCATAAAAGCTTAGCTTGTGCACTTCATAGCTATTTGCAACTTGCAGTAATAATTCCTGAAACTTATCCAGCTGCTTAATTAAGTTGCGCTCGTGGTTATTGGGCTTATCAAGTCTGCCAACCGGCTTAAGATTATTCTGAGAAGCCTTTTCTAGAATTGAGTTGGCGCGCGCGTATGAATACATGACATAGTACAGTGGATTCTGCTGAGAATGCTCGCGGGCTAGATCTATATCGAAGTCCATCTGACTATCTGAGGAGTGCAGCAAAAAGAAGAATCGTACCACATCGCTGTTGCCCACTTCATCTAGCAGCTCATCGACCGTTATAAAGTTACCGGCCCGTTTGCTACTCTTGAATTCTTTACCGTCCTTAATAATCCTTACCATCTGTAGCAAGATAAAATCAAGCTGGGAGCTGGGGATCAACTGCTTTACCCCAAGCTTGAGAGATTCAACCTGGCCGGCGTGATCTGCGCCCCAAATTTTAATTGCCCTGTCAAACTTACGATCTGTAAATATCTCGTAATGATACGCGTAGTCATTAACTAGATAAACATATTCGCCAGATGACTTTACTAATACTCTATCGCGGTTATCACCAAACTCAGTGGTTTTTAGCCAGGTTGCGCCGTCTTTCTTGTAGATCAGCCCTTTTTGATCGAATACATCAATAACTTTTTTGGTCAGCTCTCTATCTATCAGGCTTTGCTCGCTAAACCAAACGTCAAAACTTATCCCCATTCGATCAGCCGTAGCTTTAATAAGTTCAATAATTTCTGCTACTGCTCTCCAGCCAAGATCATCTTTGCCCAGCTCAGACTTGAGCTTAGCAGCCAACTCAGCAACATACTCACCCGTGTACTGACGTTCACCTTCTATGGCTTGGCCAGATTCGGCCTTGATAGCATTTGCCAGGTGCTCTACCTGGCCACCAGCATCATTGATGTAGTATTCGCTGGTTGTATCGTGCCCCACCTGTGAAAGCACGCTAGCGAGTACATCGCCCAGGTAGCCGCCTCTGGCATTTGCAAGAGTTAGGGGTCCCGTTGGATTAGCTGAAATGAATTCCACCTGCACTCTTTGAGGCTTATTTACAAGTTTGCGGCTTAGATTTGACTCTAGATTAGCTAGTTTTTTGAGCCAGTAGTTATCTACCATGGTTAAGTTAATAAAACCTGGCCCGGCCATCTCTACTTTCTTGATGTCAGCATGCTTAATTTGATTGGCCAGCTCACTAGCAATCTCTTGGGGTGCTCTTGATAGTGGCTTGGCTAGCTTAAAGGCAATATTGGAGCTAAAATCACCAAATTTCTCTTCTGGGTAGCTGACCTCGAAATCGGGCACTTCCACTTCGAATGTTTTGGCAGCCGTTCTTGCAATGATTTTTTTGATCTCTTCGGTAGTCATAATGTCCATATTATACAAGACTTCTGATTTGAGTGCAGTACAAGGTGCGAGTAAGCAACGGACGGCAGCGTACAAAATCGTACGCCAAAGGAGTAGCGTAGTGAGCAACACAGTAATGCGCCAAATGCAGAAGTTGTTGTATCTGATTGCAGGGTTTATACGCTATAATTGAGCTTATGAAGATTGTAGCCAGCAACAAACGGGCCCGCTATGACTACGACATCGCTAAAACGGTCTTGGCTGGCTTAGTATTGGCTGGTCACGAAGTTAAAAGTGTAAAATCTGGGGCTATCAGCCTCAAAGGTAGCTTTGTAAGCTTTCGCGGCGGCGAAGCTTGGCTTACCAATGCCCACATCACCCCCTATAAACACGCTACTGGGCTCAAAGACTACGAGCCCACCCAAAGTCGCAAAATTCTGCTGCATAGGCGTGAGCTCAATGAGCTGCAAGGCTTAGTGCAGTCTGGTGGCATGGCCGTGGTGCCACTAAGCGTTGGTGTTGAGCGCGGTTTGGTAAAAGTTGAGCTTGGGGCCGGCCGTGGCAAGAAGCAGTTTGACAAACGCCAACAGATTAAAAAACACGATATGCTGCGCGATGCTGACCGTGAAGTTGGGCAGTCAAAGTAACTTATACTTTGTGCTATAGCATAAACATTCTGTAGAGATTACAAGATTGCTCTATCAAAATACTTAATATTTCCTGGTGTACGTGCTAATATTGTAAGCATGAGCGCTAATAGTGATTTAGCCAAGATAGCCAAGGATCTTATGGCCGACCCTAGGGGCCTGCTGGCAGCCGATGAAAGCAATAAGTCGGCCGAGAAGCGGTTTGCAGCCTTGCGCATACCCAGTTCGCCCGAAATGCGGCGCCGATATCGCCATTTGCTATTTACTGCACCTAACTTCGCACAATATATTAGTGGAGTTATTCTATACGACGAGACCATTCGCCAAAAAACCAACTCTGGTATTAAGTTTACCAAATATTTGCGAAGGCAAGGTATAGCTGTGGGCATTAAGGTCGACAAAGGCTTAGTCCCCTTCACCAACTTCGAGCCCGAGACCATTACCGAAGGCCTAGATGGCCTGGCCGAACGCCTCGACGAATACTACAAAATGGGCGCTCGCTTTACCAAGTGGCGGGCAGCTTTTCAGATAGACTCTAAATTACGCCTGCCAACTGCCGCGGCTATTCACGCCAATCTCAACCAGATGGCTCGCTATGCCTGCTTGGTTCAGTCGGCCGGTATGGTGCCAATCGTCGAACCTGAGGTGCTATATGAGGGCAATCACAGCCTAGAAACCTGCGAGCAAGTGGTTTCCCAGGTGTTGCGAGTGCTGTTCGATCTGTTAATTGCTTATCGGGTCGATCTTAAGGGTGTTATTTTAAAAACCAGTATGGTTTTGGCTGGCCACGACAGCTCTAGGCCGTCTAGCCCATCAGATGTGGCCAAAGCTACTGTAAGGGTGTTACGCCAGCGGGTGCCCAAGGAGGTAGCCGGAATCGTCTTTCTATCTGGTGGGCAGACTCCTCGGCAAGCTACCGAGGATCTCAACGCCATTGCCCGGGCCGGCAAAGAGCCTTGGCCAATTAGCTTTTCGTATTCACGGGCCGTGCAAGAACCAGCGCTGAGTACGTGGCGTGGCAAAAAGCGTAATATTGCGCCGGCTCAAATTGCATTTATTGAGCGCTTGGCGCTCAACTCACTCGCCCGCGACGGCCAATTATAATTGTTGGGGGGTGCACGAATAAAATTTTGTATTAAAAAACTTATAAAAAAGTTCAAAAAAGTTGTTGACAGGTACTCAGCATAAGCGCTATTATTGTATTAGTGCTGCACACATAAATTACTCAAAAACAAAAACAAAGCTCTTCCAACAGGTTAGCAACGCCCCCGGGCAAACGCTAACCTGCTTTTTTTATACTGTACTAAATTTGCCCAAAACATTTTTAACAATTTTTACATTTAATTTTTTAGACGCTACGAATTTTATTTGGCCTTGGCCAACTTTTTGCACAACGCCAAATGCCGACATGCCAATAGCAAATTTTGCTTAAACGAAAAGAACCCCGAAATGGGTGACGGAAAATTCCGAAGTCCTTTTCGGGGTCTTGCGACCCATTGCTTGCGATATTGCTGTTGTTGGCTCAGGCGGCCAGTGGGAGCGTGCTGCCGGTGATCCGCTTGTATGCCTCGACGTATCGGCCGCTGGTTGCCTCCACCACCTCATCTGGAAGATCGGGTGGTGGAGGTTCCTTGTCCCAGTCTGAGGCATCCAGGTGGTCACGCACAGGCTGCTTGTCGAAGCTAGGTGGCGTTGTGCCTGGCACCCATTGATCAGCCGGCCAGAACCGGCTGCTATCAGGAGTCAGGATCTCGTCGCAGACGGTCAGCTCACCGTCTACCACCCCGACCTCGAACTTGGTGTCGGCGATGATGATGCCGCGTTCGGCCGCCCACTCCGCACCCTCCTCGTAGAGGTTGGTGGTCATGGTGCGTGCCGACAACACCAAGCTCTCCCCTCTCCCCGAGAATCGCTCCTCTGTGAGCGACATTGCCTCGTCGAGTTCGATGTTGCGATCCTTGGCTTCGAACTTGGTAGAGGGCGTGAACAGCGTCTCGGGCAGCTTCTGCGACTCCAGCAGCCCCTCGGGCAGTTGGTGACCACAGACTGCACCGTCGCGCTTGTAGTCCTTCCAGCCCGAACCAGTGATGTAGCCACGCACGATGCATTCGATGGGCAGCATCTCGGCCTTGCGGCAAAGCATCACTCGACCCTTGAGCTCAGGAACGCGTGGCACTCCTGGTGGCATCTTGGCCAGATCGGTGGTGATCATGTGGTTGGGCGTATCACCGAAGAAGTTGAACCACCACTCCGACATCAGGTTGAGCACTATGCCCTTGTACTTCACCTGCTGATTCATCACAACGTCGAAGGCACTGAGGCGATCGCTGGTGACCAGCAGAAGCCTCCCGTCGCCGGCGTCGTAGACATCCCGCACCTTGTTCGAGGACAGCAGCGGCAAATCGATAGTGTTCATGGAATTTCCTTCCGTTGGGTTGGGGTCGGACTACTTGTTGGCGAGCTCTTGGCGATACAAGTAGAGAGTGTCCTGCAGGGTCTCGTCGGTGATGGCCAGCATTTCCGCCACCAGTAGGGCGGCGTTCATGGCACCATCGATGGCCACGGTGGCCACCGGGATCCCCTTGGGCATCTGTACAGTGCTGTAGAGCGCATCGACGCCGTTCAGAGCACCACCGCTCAAGGGGACCCCCACCACCGGCAAGGTGGTGTGGGCGGCGCATACGCCGGCCAGATGAGCCGCCATGCCAGCACCGCAGATGAGTGCCGCGTAGCCGTTCTCACGTGCGGTGCTCACCAGCTCCACCACCTGATCGGGGTTACGGTGAGCGGACAGCACCCGCACATCGGCCTCAAGTCCGAAGCGCTCCAGTGTGTCGGCCGCCGGCTTCATCTTGTCCATGTCGTTGGGCGAGCCCATCAGGACTGCTACTTTTGGTTTGGCCATGACAGGCCCTCCTTCTTTCGATTCACTTGTGGGGTCAATTCGCAAAAAGCGGGCTGATTTGCCCGCCCGTTGTCTCGTATATTATATGCAAAGCCTCTATAAATAACAACAGCCGCCCGAAAAGCGACTGTTGTCACCCTTCTGACGGCTTGTGAAGACCTCTACGCGCCTGCGTGGTGTCCTTAGGTTTCGAAGGTCTTTCCAGCAAAGACCTCGGCAACTGTCGGCCCATAACCAGGGGTAACTGAGATGTCACCGCTGGTGAGACCCCTGCCCGGCTGCAGCACCCTCAGATACCAGCCACAGAAACCGTTGTTTTTCATCCTCAGCCGGATGTCTTGAATCCCGGTGTGATGTCTCAGAGTGTTGCAGGGCTGACGGGGCTTGGTGATGATCAGCCTTACACCGTTCCACCACCACTTGTCGTCGATCCTCGCAGTCTCTTCTGTCACACCCTCTACTAGCAGGTTCACTCCTAGCTCAGCCGCGGTGATCTCACGACCGACTTCCTCAGCCCACGCCTTTAGGTGCTCGCTAGGATATGCATACACTGCCTTGTCGTCACCACCGTGCACCCTCCTGTCTACCTGGGTATCCCCTTCGAGGCCGTTGCGATCAACCCATAGGCTACGAGAGCTGACAGGCTCCTTGTGAATGGCCGAAGACCATTCCTCTCCGCTTGGCTTGGCGCCAATCACCTGCGATTTGCCCACACCTACAGATACGACCTGGATTCGATATGGTCGGGTCATGTCCCTCTCCCTTGTCTTGGAACGGATAAGCGGCCTGTTGGCCGCCCTATAGATCTCAGCCATTATTATAACAAATGTAACGACAAAGCCCCCGGCGGGAGCGAGGGCTCTGTCGGGGGCGTAGAGGGATGCCCCATTCGCGCGGCGAAGCGCTAGATGATCGAGATGTTGCCGATCAGACGACGACGTCGTCGGCGATGATGATGCAGTTCTTGCTGCCGACGTGCACCAGTGCGACTTGCTTGTCACGGCTGGCGTAGGCGTTGGCCTTGGCGTGCAGAGTGCCGGCCTGGGGCGCTCGTTGCCCGGGCGGCATGATCTGGTTGAGCAAAGGATGCACAGCGTTGAACTCGGCCCAGGTGTCGATCTGCACCCGGCTCTGGCCGGCTCGCAGCTTCGCGCCGATCCGGTCGATGATCGTGACGGTGAGGTTCGCGTCGTCGAGGCTGCATCCCAGTTCGTCGACGATGTCGCCGATCATGCTCTCCCTGGTTGGCACGCCGTGGCGCGAAGGCTTTGCCTTCTGCACCCGACTTTCGGTTGCTATCTTGGACATGGTCGCTAACCACCTTCCTGGAGCTACAAGTCCGCCTTTCGGACAAGTTGCTATTATTGTTGTCCTTTGTAGTTAAAAAGTCAATCTGTACAAAAAAAATGACTACTAGCTTATAGCAAGGCCTTAGTCGGTCTATTCTTTTAAAAGCAAGGCTGTGCAGATATAGAGAGGTCAGTACCACAACGGCTTGTTCTATAAACGAAAAGACCCACGGACTGGTGGACCGCGTGGTCTTTTCCGTGGGTATTCCCTCCTTGTAGTTGTGTTTGGCTCAGGTTGCTGCGAACCAGCGGCCCGAAAGTTGCACCGGACCCATGTCGTGGAAGCAGCTGTTGATGGGTCGGCCTTGCAGATCGGTCAAGATTAGCCACTGGGGGTGACCGAGCAACCGACCGAGTCCCTTGGGGCAGCTCGAACTATGCGGGTAGCCAGGTGGGCTGCCACAGTTGCAAGGTGACTGACCGCAAGAACGCACCTCAACCACCCTGAACGGCCCTGCGCTGTATGCGCGCTGGAGCTCTGCAAGCTGTTTGTTGCCATCGAGTGTCGGGTTCCAGATTACTTGCTGGCCGGCCTTGAACAATAGCGTGGTTGCCATGAGCTCCTCCTCTAGCGCCGGCGACGAAAGGTATCGATTTTGCGCGCCCGGCCTGCGATGGCGTCGAACCACTCAGCGTCTTCTGTCGGTGGCTTTTCCGCCCAACTAAGGCCAATGGCCTCTAGAAGAGCGGACATGCTCACACCAGCTTCATCGCTCGCCTCCTGCCAAGCATCGTGAGCTTTTTTGCTCAGGTAGGCGTGGAGGGGTTTCTTGGTTGGGTCGTCGGCTGCATTTCGTGCACCCATTGTAGACCTGCTTTCTTCTGAATCTGTGGTGAATGGTTCACCAGACGACAGATTCAAGAACGCCACTATTTTATAAGATTAAAGTATATTTGTCAATCAAAAAAGAGACCAGGTTTAATCTGATCTTTCTTTGGTGGAGAGGATAGCAAAAAGTTGGCAAGCTTTATCTGAAAACATAACCTACTGGAGAGAACTGCTGTACTCGGATTATGAGAGGTATAAGCTCGACAGATCTGCTCTACTCCGTTGAGGGAATGACACCCACATAGTACCTTCTCCAAGAAAAGATATATAGTGTATATACAAACATAATGTATGATGTATAATATTCATAGAAAGTTATATATCATGAATGTAAAATACGGTCAACCATCATACTTACCCTTAAAAAATCTTGATCCCAGCAAGTACTACCGGCAGTTAGCGGAAGCTTCGTATGCATTAGGTATGCTCCAAACTGCACACAGTAAAATATCTAATGCAGAACACTTGATAAAGCCCCTACTAACAAGAGAGGCTTCTCTAAGCTCCAAGATAGAAGGTACAATCACCGATTCTAAGGATGTTTTCATTCTTGACGCAACAGGCAAAGCGCCCCAACAAGATACCATCGTAGTTGCAAATTATCGTGATGCGATGCGTCTTGCTATGAAGATAAAAGATCAAAAGGGCGGCATTTCAAAATACCAGATACGTCAACTTCACTATGTTCTCTTACATAGAACCCCTCATAACGGAGCTCTTGGTAAATTTAGGTCAAAAGATGTTTGGATAGGTAAAAACAAGAGCACTTCCATACAAAAAGCTACCTATGTTCCACCTTTCTACACCGCTGTGGAAGGATATATGGATAATCTGGTTGACTATTTTAACTCCACAGATGAGACGCCCTTGATAAAAACTGCAATCTTCCACTATCAGTTTGAGGCTATCCACCCATTTGAGGATGGGAATGGAAGAATTGGTAGAATGTTAATCCCTGCCCTTCTTCAATACCAGGGTGCACTTTCTGCCCCCGTCCTTTACACCAGTGAATACTTCGAGAAAAAAGCAAAGGAATACCGTCAGATGCTTCACTATGTTGACACAACTGGCGACATCACCCCTTGGATAATATTCTTCCTGGAATCCTTAAAGGAACAGTGTGGCATATCGATCAGTCTTGTAGAAAAGATAACCAAGCTAAATGAGATATTGCTTGATAGGTACGAAGGTTCACAATCCCCCAATATGAACAGAATGGTTAACATGATATTTGAAACACCAGTATTCCAAATCTCCCATGTAATAAAGACACTGAAAATCTCTAGAATTACTGCCAGTTCCTTGGTTAACAGATTATTAGAAGATAGGGTGATCGATTCCATAAGATCTGTTAGAGGCACAAAGGGTGCCACTGTCTACTATTTTCCAAAACTACTAACTCTAATAAGCTAGAAGGTTGGGTTAGTTATCACCTACCGCCCCTACTTACAAGATAAAGGAGTCTCTTTGGATGTCTTCAAATTTGCCCGTAGTACGCTATACAGGAGTATACCGTAGGTACTATGACTAGCCCCAGTGTTATGACTAAATCGGTCTTAGATAAGCTGGATGAAGCCTTCTCCTTGGGCTGTACGGATCTAGAGACCACCCTTGATACAGTTTGGCGTCAGAGACAACAAACTAAGCTTGAGTATCTTAAACGGCTCGAGACGCGGTCTATTGAGCTTCAGGAACAGAAAGTAGGCTAATAACCTTGTTGGCAAATAGTCCCGAACTCGCTGACTATACTAAACAAGCAATCGAAAAGGTAAAACAGAGCCTTGTTGAAAACAAAAAAGAGATTAATGGGGTCAAGAACGTAGAAAAGGATCTATCGGAGTTTGTACACTTCTCCATCGGCTTTATCAACAACATGACTAAAAAGTACTGGCAGTTGAACCACACGATGATAGGCTTGAGGTGTAAACAATTGGTATTTCCACAGGATTTTGTAGTTAAAAAAGATGGAAAAGTTTACACCCAGCAAATTAGTCCACTTATCAGGTTAGCAAGTACCAAAAAAGACCCAGAAAATGACTCTGAGTCTCCCATGGTGGAGCGAATACGCAATAATTTACACCTAATACTCGAAAACGCTGCCTACTGGAGAGAAATACTAACTCCCGAATACAACAGATGGAAGCTCAACGGATCACCAGTACTCCGATAAGGGATTAACACCAGGGTATTGACAAACTAAATTACTTATGGTAACATTGTCAGCATCTCTAGTAAGTCTAGGGCCGTGAAAGCGGTCGCACCCCACACCTACAGGAAGGAGTGAAGCCATGAGCTTCCTCACCGTCAATACCACGGAATACCTGAGCGGCATCCCACTCGAAGGGATCGAGGCCGTTCGCAACGCACTCCGACTCTTCGCCTCTGGCCAGACGGCCGGGTCGAATGCCACCGAGAAGAAGCTGATCCAGGATGGTGGCGTCGGGATCGCGTTGTTGAAGCCGCTCGTCGAGGAGATGTATGGTGGAGACGATCGGTTCCTGACCGACCTCTTCACCAAGATCGACGCCGGCATCGAAGCGGTGGGCTCGTACAGCTACCACTACGACTACGACGGCGTTGGTCGGTTCTTCAAGACCACCGTCGAGGTCCAGAAGCTGGACGACACCTGGTTCTTGCTGCATCTCAGTGCCGCCTACGTCGGTGACCAGGTCGAGGTGGGGCTCGCCGAGTCCCTCCAGATCGACCGCGCAGTTCAGCACATCGACGTCACCGCACAGGTCGAGCCCGACAGCGAGCTTGTCACCTTCGACTTCGAGGTCATCAGCATCAACCTGACGACGATCGGAGCCGAGTGCACGAGTGAGCAGATCGTCGAGCAGATCATGACGGAAGAGCGCGGAGGCCCCCTGCGTCACTTCGGTCGCCCCCGATTCCAGGTCGGCGACTACGAAGTGGCGTTGAGCCTCGGCGGCATCGTCCAGCCATGGCAGCTCGAGGACGAGATGCCGGCCTGGCAGACCCACGCCTCGATGATGACCGGACTCCGGGAGAACAAGAACCGTCACGAACCTGAAAAGCCAGTCGAGTACGAGGTACCGAAGATCAACTTCAACATCGGTCTGGCAACCGAGAGCAGCTACTCGCGGTCGATCCCGATCATCACCGACGACGGCAAGCAGGCCATCCGCAACCTCGCCTCCAACCTGGCCACGGCCCTCCAATCGTGACCACCGCCCCCCTTTTGGGCTTTGCAAGCAATATCTGCGAAGCTCCGGAGGGGTATATTCTAAACTTTGCGCGAAACTATTTTGAAGGGAACTAGCCCGCCTCCGCTTCGCTCCGGCGGAACGCTCGGGCGCGGCGGAATTCCCCCCACACCCCCCTTCCGCCGCGCCCTCGCTTTGAAAGCCGCCGCCATTCAGGCCAGCGAAGCTGGCACGCCGCAAATTCATTTTGGTATTTACTTCGCATTAAACAATCGTAGGCCATTCAATATAACCACTATGGCTGCGCCCGCATCAACTGCCACAGCCACATCAAGCCGCACCAGACCAAATAAGCCGAGCAGAAGGATCACACCCTTTACTGCAAGCGAGCCATATACATTCTGCTTCACTGCGCTGAAGGTTTGGCGTCCTAATCTAAGCAGGTAAGGAATAGTGCCTAGGGCATCGTTCATCAAAGTGACATCAGCTGTCTCGATTGCAACATCCGACCCGCCTCCGCCCATCGCTATGCCTACATCAGCCCGCGCCAAAGATGGCGCATCATTTACGCCGTCTCCCACCATGGCGACTTTTCCATACCTTTGCTGCAATACTCTCACCAGTTCGGCTTTTTGATCAGGAAGCAAGGCCGCATGAACTTCGTTAATTCCTATTTGCTCCGCTATATGACGGGCGGCCCGTTCATTATCGCCCGTAAGCATAACCGGTGTGACTCCAAGCGAATTAAGCGAGGTGATAACGTTTTTAGATTCTTGGCGCAGGCGGTCAGTGATGCCTATGATCCCTATCACTTTGGGGCCTTCGCTGACAATGACCGTTGTCATGCCAAGCGATTCCATTCTCTCAACTTCCTTCAAAACATCCTTGCATACCTTGATACTTGCGCCGATATGTTGCAAATTACCAATGGCATGATCTTTTGTTGGACAAACCATGCAATTAGCCAAGCCTCCACGTCCGGGAATGTTTTTGAAATCTTCCATATCATGAACGGAGACGCCCTTGTCGGCAGCATATTTTTGAATGGTAGCCGCCAATGGATGAGATGAGAATTTTTCTAGTCCTGCGGCATCAGACAAAACTTCTTCCTCACTTGCTCCATGCATAGTTATGACTTCGGCCACTTTCAAACTCCCTTCAGTAAGCGTCTTGGTCTTATCAAATGCAAACGCTTTAACCTTGCTTAAAGACTCTAGAAATTTGCCGCCCTTTATTAATACTCCTCTGCGCGAAGCTCCGCCCATGGCGGCAGCCACTGCCACAGGAGCCGACACCACCAGCGCATCCGGGCAGGCTAAAACCAGTAAAATCAGGGCCGTGGTAAGCCAGGGACTAAACGGCTGTCCGAAAAACACGGTCGGCACAATAACCACAAGCGCCGCGAGAGCTAGAGCGGCTGGAATATAGAAGCTGGCAAACCTGTCCAGAAATTCCTGCATTTCAGGCTTGGACTTTTGCGCCTGCTGGATAAGCACAATTATTTTAGAAAGTGTGGTATTGGAAGCGGTTTTCGTAACTCTGACTTCCAGATAGCCGTTTTCGTTCATAGTGCCGGCAAATACCGTTTGTCCCGCATACTTTTCCTTCGGGACGCTTTCACCGGTAATAGCCGCTTCATCGACTGCGGAGTCGCCTCCGCTGACTATCCCGTCCAGAGGGATAAGGTCGCCGGGCAGAATTTTTATGGTTTCGCCGACGCCAACCTTTTCGACCGCGACTTCTCGGCCATCCTGCAGGCGGGCGAGTTTCGGCGATCTCTCCAGCAGTGCGGCTATAGCTTTTTGCGAACGCGCTTTGCCAAATTTTTCAAATGATTCCGCCAAAGCAAAGAAAAACATCACTGCCGCCGCCTCGGCGATTTGTCCAAGATACAGCGCTCCGATAGCTGCGATGGTTACCAGTACATTAATTGATATTTTCCGCCGGAGGAGAGTTCGTGTCGCCGCTCTTGCCACTGGCAACCCACCAGCTAGCAAGGATATATAATAAAACCAGTCTGCCAGAGGCAATTTGATTACACTGAAAAAAATTCCCGCGACGAAGGTGCCGGCGGCAATCGCCGTCAGTATCCATTCCAGGTGATTACTTTTCTTTTGGTCGTTTGCAATTTTCATAAAACGCACAACTCGCAAATCATGCCGTATGTCCTGACAATTCCTTCTCAAACTTTTTCAAGAGAAATAGGCTCACGTCGTCGAGCGTATTATCGCCCTGCCTGAACGGCTTCTCAAGAACGCGAATGAGTTGCCGGACGTAGAGGAACAGATACGATATGAATCCGAATAGCACGATAGACTCCGGCGATCCTTCCGTTTTGACAAAGAGGAGCAGGAACACCATTCCGAGCGCGAGGGATTCTGCAAGTATGTGTGCCGAAGGCAGGAATTGCGTGCGTTGGATATGATAGACACGCAGCACCTGGCGGCGTACCGAGGCCTGCTCGCCCTCGAGCCGGACGATATAGTTGGGTGGCATGCCAAGCTTTTCCATTTGTCCAAACGACTCCGAAAGCTCGTTGACTGACGCAACGCACGGATCGAGCCGGTAGTGGTCGCCCTCGTGCCCGAGGCCTTTAAAGAAATTCCGGACTATTGAGAGTAAGGTGTCATTAAGTTTTGAGAGATTGAACTCTCTTTTATCACGGCTGAAGAACTTTCCCTCCTCCCAAATATTCTCAAGAGACGAACGAAGCTCCACCGGAATTTTTTCCGCCTCCTTATAATCGGCCATAATTCCAGCAAGCAGGAAACCCATGATGAAGATCGCTCCCGCGATCGCGCTCGTAAAGAGGGCGTTAAGCGAGAAGTATTCGAGCCCCCAGGCGTGAATCAGAAATTTTGCCGCAACTAAAAGCGCCACAACAATAAACGTCCATATTCCGATCTTCAGTTTCTTCAGTTTCGTTTTCATATGCCGAGGGTAAAGCTTTATATTAAATCTTTTGCGTTCACTTTTAGCGCTTTAGCCACTTTTTGAACCGTTAAAAGAGATGGGTTGCGAATACCGCGCTCTAGGCCACTGATATAGCTCCTATGAACGCCCAAAATTCTTGCGATGTCGCCTTGCGACATTCGCTTTTTCAAGCGTATTTCTTTGACCTTTTTACCGAATTTTGTAATTTCGTTCGCCATAAAGGAAATTATCGCTCTTGCAAGAATTTTAGCAGATGTTATACAATTAGTCTATGGCGACCAATTATGCTACAGTAGTTTCGGGGAGCAAAATTGATGTCGTGTGCGCATGGGTGGGCGGGGCAAACACGACACCACTTTTCTTTTCTGAATTTTCTGCGCGGCGGCTTTCAAAGCGAGGGCGCGGCGGAAGGGGGGTGTGGGGGGAATTCCGCCGCGCCCGAGCGTTCCGCCGGAGCGAAGCGGAGGCGGGCTAGTTCCCTTCAAAATAGTTTCGCGCAAAGTTTAGAATATCCCACCAACAGGAACTTTCAGAATTTTTTGAGCCAGACGAAAGGACTGCCTCGCGGCTTCGCCGCTCGGCTAAGCCGCTTTGCGCAAGGCGCAAAGCGGCAAAATCCCACGGCTCGCCAAACGAAACGGAAACCTTTATTCGCGTCTAAAATAATTCAAATATGAATATGCTCAAACCAAAATATTTTCTCTACGCTCGGAAATCAACGGAGGATGACGACCACCAAATTATGAGTATTGAAGCTCAACTCTTTGAGCTACGAGAATATGCGCGCAGAGAAAATGTGGAAATTCTCCAAGAATTTACAGAGGCGAAAAGCGCAAAGAAACCGGGGCGAGAAATGTTTGCCGCCATGATAAGCGAGATTGAAAAAATGGACGGCGTGGGAATACTCGCATGGCACCCCGACAGGTTGGCGCGTAATTCTGTGGACGGCGGCAAAGTGATTTATCTCGTGGACACGCAAAAAATCGTTTCTTTGCGCTTTCCGACATTTTGGTTTGAGCCCACGCCGCAAGGATTGTTCATGTTGCAAGTGGCGTTCGGTCAATCCAAATATTACAGCGATAATCTCGTGGAGAATATCAATCGCGGTATCCGCCAAAAACTCCGCCGCGGAGAGTGGCTGACCAAAGCGCCCTTTGGTTATGTGAATAATCCGAAAACGCGCACCATTGAACCGCACCCGACATTATCCAAAGTAATTGTCCGTGCGTTTGAGGAATACGCCAAAGGAACGCATACATTGGAAACTATGGCGGAGTTTTTGGCTGAACTTGGTTTGGAAACTCGGCACCGAACGCCACTTGCCAAAGCGTCCATATCGCGAATGCTCACCAATCAAGCATATTTAGGTTTGGTGAAGCATAAGGGCGAATATCACGAGGGACGCTTTGAGCCAATTCTTTCCGCAACGCTTTTTGAAGCCGTGCAGAATGTCTTATTGCGCCGTGCCAAACCCCGCAAATCAAAACAACGCCACGATTTTCCATTTACCGGACTGCTTACTTGCGGAGAGTGCGGCTCGGCGATCACGGCGCAATTTTCGCGCGGCAAGTGCGGCGGAATATATCGCTACTATCGTTGCACTAAAAAGAAAGGCGTGTGTTCACAAAAATATGTGCAAGAAAGCAATCTTGCCGCGCAACTGAAGGCACAGCTCAAAAGCGTTGCTATTTGCGATGAGTGGACAGAGAAAATGCTAAAGCAAGTAGACGAATGGCAAAGAGAAGATATCCACTCATCGCAATCTTTCGTCCAAAATCTCAAATCCAAACTTTCTGATACGCAAGAGAAACTAGACAAGCTCGTTTCCGCCTACATTGACGGCGACATTCCCAAAGAAAACTATCTCGCCAAAAAAGAAGAACTTTTGAAGCAAAAAGTTTCTCTTGCGAACGATTTGGAGGATTTTGGACGAACGGGAAAGAATTGGCTCCAACCCTTGCGAGCGTGGATTTTAGACGCGAATAAAGCCGAAAAACTCTCGCAGAGCGAGAGTTTCGGGGAAATCAAGGTATTTGTCCAAAAGATCGGAACGAACCCCATGCTTTTGGACAAATCCGTTTCCGTTTCGTTTGGCGAGCCGTGGGATTCTGCCGCTTTGCGCCTTGCGCAAAGCGGCTTAGCCGAGCGGCGAAGCCGCGAGGCAGTCCTTTCGTCTGGCTCAAAAAATTCTGAAAGTTCCTGTTGGTGGAGCTGGAGGGAATCGCACCCTCGTCCATCGAGCTTTCAATATACCGTCTACAAGCGTAGTTAGCTTTGATGTGTTTTAGAAGGCTGTGCTATCTAAGAAAACCAACAAAACAAGCACATGCTTCCCCTATCTTTGGCTTGATTCCAGATATGAAGGGGCTATCCGGAAAGCAATCAGATGGTTGACGCGTCAGGTTCTATCTGATGTCGAACAATCAGCGGCTTACACGGGTTAAGCGTAAGCTGGTGCAAAGCTGTCAACGCGCAAAGCGTTTACCAGTTTGCTCATAAGTGTTTTGCCACTTAAGGTTTGGCGGAACGGCTAACGTGCATTCCAACCCGGCCTGCAGGTATATTTCAAGATTCAATGTCGAAGCTAGTCAGCCCCTAGATGTAAGACTATACTACAAAACCCTCGAAAACACAAGCTTTTTGTGGTGTATTTACAGATTGGGGCTGGCCAAACCGGCCAAAAATCGGGATAATAGAAGCCAAAGCATGAAGATTTTACTGGTAAGTGAAAGTTATTGGCCCAATGCCGATGGCGGGGCCTTGTTTGAGCGCCGATTGGTTCAGGGCCTAATCGGTCGAGGCCACCAGGTTCAGGTGTGGGCTCCTGGTAGAAAGTTTCGCAGCTACGAGCAGCACGATGGCAAGTCGCTAATCCACCGAGAGCGAGCTGTAACCTTCTTTTTTAACCCCAAGTACAAGGCTAGTTTTGTGCCCGCCACCCATACTCGCCAGGTATTTAACAGTGCTAAAGCCGATATCGTGCACATTCACAACCCCTTTATGCTGGGGCGTACTAGCATGCGCTATGCTCGGCGTCATGATGTTCCCGTAGTAGCCACCAATCACCTAATGCCTGAGAACTTTTTGCTAAACCTAAAAGGCATAAAGTTTTTATACGGCCGGCTCCACACCTTTTATTGGCATTGGCTGGTGCGATTTCACAATAAGGCCACATTTGTAACTACTCCAACCCCAACGGCTTTAAGTTTTCTAAAAAAATATGGTCTCAAAACGCCAGCCGAAGCCGTGACCAATGGTGTTGACACCGACATCTTTAAACCCCGAACCAAATCTGTAAAAACCCTGCAAAAGTACAAAATTCCTAGCGACAAACCGATTGTGCTATACGTCGGCCGGGTGGACGGCGAAAAACGACTCGACATTTTGCTAAAATCTATGCCGCATGTGTTAAAAAACACAACAGCCCACTTGGTTATATGTGGTTCTGGCATAGCTATGGACCGGCTCAAAAATTTAGCTCAAAAGCTGAACATCCAGAGCTCGGTTACATTTACAGGTTACATAGACGAGGCCGACAAGCCGCTTATCTATAACAGTGCCAATCTGTTTGCCATTAGCTCGCCAGCCGAGCTACAAAGCATAGTTACGCTCGAGGCTATGGCTAGTGGGCTACCAGTGGTGTCGGTCGATGTTGCCGCTCTGCACGAACTTGTCCATAATAATGCCAACGGCTACCTATTTACCGAGAACAACTCGGGCATGATGGCCGAAAAAATCACCGAGATCTTAAAAAGCCCCGACAGGGCCGACAAGTTTGGCAAAGCCAGTCGCGAAATTGTGGTTAAAAACCATTCCAACACCGCCATGCTCAACAAATACGAAAACATCTTTCAGAAAGTAGTAGCCAAGTGAGAATCGGCTTTTTTACTGATCGCTACTACCCGCAAGTCGATGGCGTGGCCGTGTCGGTTGAGCTGTTTGCCCGGGAGCTAAGGCGACTTGGTCATGAGGTGTTTATATTTTGCCCTGGTGCGCCCGGTAAAAACCGGCGTGAAACCAGGAATATTGTGCGCTTTCGCTCGTTCCCGAGCATTTGGTACGAGGACTATCGTGACACCATGCCGTTTACCCCGGCAATTGTGCGACGCGTGCGGTCTTACAACCTAGACCTGGTTCACATTCACACCCCGGCCCAAATGGGCATCCTGGGACTGCGTATAGCTCGAGAGGATCATTTGCCAACGGTTATCACCCACCATACCGACATCGAAAGTTACATCAAAATTTACAAACGGGCGTTGGCTGGAATAATCATTGCCGCACTCTGGGCACCGGTGTTTATAAAAAGCCGTGGCCTCTACTCGGATACCCTGAGTGCGCTTAAGCCTGGTCGCCCAATCCGCCACTGGAATCGCAAAGTGGTGCGCGAAGGGTTGACCAGTTTTTATGATATGTGCGATCAGATAATTGCACCGTCGGTCAAGATGGCCGAACAGCTCAAGAGCTATCATGTGAATTCGCCCATAGACATCTTGCCTACGGGTATTGATCCCGAAGAGGCGCGCCTGCATACCAGCTTCGAGCCGCGCCAGCAATATGGCATAGATACAGATGCGCCGGTGGTATTGTTTGTTGGCCGCTTGGGTGAAGAAAAGAACATTCAGCTGCTGTTGCGAGCTTTTGCCCACAATGTAAAGGCCATGCCGCAATCCAGATTGTTGATTGTGGGCGATGGCCCCTACTACGGCCAGCTCGAAAGCTTAAGCGAAGACTTGGGCATCGACCAGCTAACCACTTTCACCGGCTCACTCGGTCGAGCCGAGACCTTTGCCTGCTTTAGAGCTGCCAATGTATTCGCCTTTCCTTCTCTTACCGACACTCAGGGACTGGTTATAAACGAAGCGGCCTACAGCAAAAAACCGATAGTATTTTGTGATCCAGAAATATCACCATTAACTATCGATGGCAAAACTGGTTTGCTGGCCAAAGCTACGGTGCATGATTTGGCAAATAAAATCGGCAAGCTCATACACAACCCCGAGCTGGCTATTAAGTTTGGTGAACAGGCCCACACCGAAGCCAAAAAGATCACCATGAGCCAACAAGCCAAGAAGCTCGAACATATCTATGCTCAGCTGATCTAAGCAGAGCTAGCTAGCTTTCAAAGTGACTAGAAAATTGTTACCATAAGAACTATGAATAATAAGTCAGCTGTTGGGGCCAAGCATGCTCGACAAGTGCACCACCGGAGCGCTGTTTCTGTTAATTCTGATAGGCCGAATGACGGGAATTCCAACCCTCAAAAACTCAATCCGCAGCACAGCGGCATTAAGCTCGATACTGCCGGCATAGCTACCGAGATTCGTCGCGACTACTTGCACGAATACTATGTTATTATTGCCCCCAATCGTGGCAAACGGCCCTTCGACACTAGGATAGAAGAACATAAGCTAATCGAGACCGCTAATAGTCCTAAGCTCCACCTAGAAAAGAAGGTGTTCGATCTCAACGACGAGCACGGGAGCTGGCAAGTGCGGGTAGTCGAAAATAAGTTTCCGGCTCTAACCCCCATGAACCCCCAAGCCTACGGCATGCAAGAGATAGTAATCGACACACCATTGGGTAATAGGCCGCTATCGAGTTTAAGCGTTAATCAGATTACCAAGGTTATGCAGGTGTTCCAGGAGCGGATTGGGGTGCTCAAGAACCAAAAAGCCATTGAGTATGTGAGTGTTTTTCATAACGACGGGTATAGCGCCGGCGCCTCGCTGGCCCACGCCCACAGCCAGATTTTTGCTATTCCGGTTATGCCACCCAAGCTCACGATTGAAAGTCAAACCATCGAACAGTATTTTACCCAAAAGAACTCCGACCCTTTCAATGACATAATCGCTTACGAGCAAAATGCTGCCGAGCGCATAATCTGGGAGAACGACAAATTTATAGCCTTCTGCCCTTACGCCAGTCAGTGGCCGTTCGAGGCCTGGATTATGCCAAAAACGCCCGTTACCAGCTTTACTCAGTTTAGCCAAGACGACCTGCGCACCACTGCTGAGATTCTCAAAAAACTCATGGGCCGACTCTGCCCACACCTAATTAGCTTTAACTTCTATCTGGAAGAGGGCATTAGTGAGCATCACCGGTTTGTGCTCAAAGTAACCGGCCGTAGCATTATTTGGGGCGGCTTTGAAGTAGCCACGGGGATGATAATCAATACGGTGCCGCCCGAGAGCGCTGCCAAGTGGTATAAAGCCTAGTCCAATTGTCATTTTAACCCCTCCATATGCTTGCATTTTTTAGCCAAAAGTAGCATAATTGCCAAGATCTTTCCACCGCACCCACAAATCGACAGGGAGAGCAATATGCTTTACGATCTACGTATCAAAGAAACCACCCCACTCATTAGCGCCAATCAGATGGCAATCGAACTTCCGATGACCGACGCAGCGGCCGAAACCGTCGAAGCAGCTCGCCAGGCATTCCGGCGGATCATGTACCGTCAGGATCATCGGCTAGTGCTTATAGTAGGTCCGTGCTCCATCCACGACATCGAGGCGGCCATGGACTACGCCAAACGTCTGGCGCCATTAATAAAACGTTTCGGTGACCGGCTGGTGATCATCATGCGGGTCTACTTCGAGAAGCCCCGAACTCGCAAGGGTTGGCGTGGGCTGATCGTTGATCCGCACATGGACGGCTCGAACGATGGCCAAGAGGGCTTGCGACAAGCACGCAGTCTGTTGCTGGAAATCAACTCGCTGGGTGTGCCCACCTGCTCTGAGCTGATTGATCCCGTTACCCCGCAATACATTGGTGATCTGCTGTCAGTAGCGGCCATTGGCGCTAGAAGCACCGAGAGTCCTCTAGCTAGAGCACTGGCCAGCGGACTATCAATGCCACCGGGCTTCAAGAACGGCACCTCGGGCAACATCGAGATGGCCGTCGATGCCATGATCGCCACTCAAGATTCCAACAGCCTCTTCGGCCCGGATCGCGATGGTCGTAGCGCGGTTCATCACACCTCCGGCAATCCCGACACCTTCATGATCCTCAGAGGTGGCAAAAACGGCCCGAACTACAGCCCCAAGAGTGTTCGCAGCGCCTCGTCACTCCTTCGCAAGGAAAATTTGATCGATCTGGTAATGATCGACTGCAGCCACGCCCAAAGCGGCGGTGATCCTGTGAGGCAAGAGGCTGTTTGGCGGGAAGTCGTGGACTCTCTACCGGGGACTCGTGAGTATGTGATGGGTCTGATGGTCGAAAGCTTCATTGAGGCTGGAAAACAGCCTATCCAGCTACCCGTTGACCGAACTAAGCTCAAGTACGGACTCTCGGTTACCGACGCCTGCATGGACTGGAGCACAACCGAGCAAATGATCGAATACACTTACGAGCAACTCAGCAGCTAAAGCAAGGGTGGCTGCCTAGCAACCCTACTGGGTCGAAAAAACCCCTGGTGGGGTTTTTTCGTTCATAACCAAAAAAGTAAGTCGCCCATGCTTGACGTTCGTATTTTGTTTGTATATCCTCGGTTTAAGACTAACAAAACTTGGACGTTAAAATTGGAATGAAGTGCAAAGCGCTAGCGAGCAACGGACTGAGTTGTAGTAAACCTACAGCGAAGCCGTAGCACAGCTAGGCAACACAGCAGTTCGTCCAAGGTTAACGTCCTATAAGGGGTTCAAATGCTAACAAAAGTTAATACAATCGCCCACTTTGGGCTTACAAGCTACCACATTGAGGTCGAAACCGACATTTATAACGGCTTGCCAGCCTTCATAGTCGTGGGTCTAGCCAACAAAGCCGTCGACGAGGCCAAAGAAAGAGTCAGGAGCGCACTCAAGAACGCCAATCTCCACCTGCCTCCTCGGCGAATCACAGTTAATCTAGCGCCAGCCGATCTACCCAAGAACGGAAGCGGTTTTGACTTGGCTATTGCCGTTAGCCTGCTAGCTAGTAGTGGTCAAATTAAGCACATTAGCCCAGCCTCGGCTTTTTATGGCGAACTGGCTCTCGATGGTTCTACCAGAACTGTAAACGGGGCCCTAGCCACCGCCCAAGCCGCCAAAATGAGTGGCCTTAGCGAGCTATACATAGCAGCCGAGATTGCCGAGCAAGCTGCACTGGTTAAAGATATCACCATCTACCCTGTAAAAGACATTGGCCAACTCTACCAACACCTGATTGGTGAGAAAGCAATTATCCCCTTACGACACAAAGGCATATCTGGCAAAATCCACGAAAGCGAAGTCGATATGAGCAATATCTATGGCCAGGCTCAGGCTAAACGAGCGGTCGAAATAGCCGCCAGCGGTAATCACAACATTTTGCTTAGTGGCCCACCTGGGAGCGGCAAGACCTTACTAGCCAAGGCCCTGGCTGGCATATTGCCAGCACCTAGCTACGAGGAAATGCTCGAGATCACCAGCATTCACAGCTTAGCTGGGGTTCAAACCGACAACATTATTACCGCTCGCCCATTTCGTAGCCCGCACCACACCGCCAGCAACATTGCTCTAATAGGTGGCGGTCAGTCACCCAAACCTGGCGAAATCAGCTTGGCCCACCGTGGCCTGCTGTTTCTAGACGAGCTGCCAGAATTTCCACGTCATGTGCTTGAGGTGCTGCGTCAACCGCTCGAAGAAGGCCAGGTAACAGTTGCCAGAGCCAGTGCTAGCTATAAGTTTCCGGCTCGCTTTCTAATGGTAGCGGCTCAAAACCCTTGCCCTTGTGGTTTTAGCGGTGACAGCTCAACTGCCTGCACCTGTAGCCTAGCCCAAATCAATCGCTACCAGACTAAGGTCTCGGGCCCATTGCTCGATAGAATCGATCTGGTAGTGCCGGTTCAAAAACTCAAAAACGATGAACTTCTGGCAGGAGTGGCTGGAGAACCATCCAGATCGGTTAGAGGTCGAGTCGAGAAAGCTCGACAGATACAGATTAGTCGCTTCCAAGATGAGCCTTTTAGTAGCAACAACGAGATGACCAACAAGCACATTAAGCAATATTGTAGCCTAGACTCAGATGTAGAGTTGCTCGCCCGCCAAGCCTTAAATAACATGAACTTAACCGCCCGGGCCTATATACGTGTTCTAAAAGTTAGTCGCACGATTGCCGATATGAATGATTCGGAGCAAATCAAGTCCGAGCACTTTAGCGAGGCCCTACAGTACAGGGTGTAATTACAGCTTTATAATTTGATATATGAATTTACCAAAGCTAGAATATTGTAAGATTAACCACAATACTGTATAGGCTGCTACTATAACCCCTATAAGAGATAGGCTGAGCCTAACGTCGGCTTTAACATCTTGGTTTAGCCCGATGGTTTCTACTGTTGGTTTAGTCTGGGCTACAGATGATTTGGATCTGCTACTTGGCCTTGAGCTGTTGCTAAGCTCAGATGCGCCGCTTTTCTTGGCAGATTGCTTTGATTTTGCCCCATCTACTAATTGGGCGGTATTTTTTTGCTGCAGTTTGGCCGCTTTGCCTTTTGACTTTTTACGATGCTTCTTTTTCTTAGCCATAGTTTCTCCTTTGGGGCTATCATACTATTGTTGGATCTTGTTGCCAAGCAAGCTTAGTAGTAAGTATAATACGGATATAAATTAGGGGGTGCCATGGAGTGGTTCGTAACGATATTGATTATCTTGTTGATAGGCGGATTGGGCTTTACTTACTGGCAATTGTGGCAGTTGCAACAAAAATACGGGCAGTTTTTAAAGGGAGCCGAGGCAAAGCAGATTGAAGAAATGGTAAAAAATTACTCAAAAGCCGTGACAGACGCCCACCAAAAGCTCGAAGAGCTCGCGGTTTTTTGCGCCAAGTTGCACAAAAACCAAAAGTTTGCCATTTCTAACTTTGGCTTAATTCGATTCAACCCTTTTGGCGATACTGGTGGCGATCAAAGTTTTGCCTTAGCATTGCTAGATCGTAATCATGACGGTGTGGTTCTAACCGGTGTACACTCTCGCAACACAACTCGTGTATATGCTAAGCAAATCCACCAGGGTACCAGCAAAAGTAACCTGTCAGGCGAAGAAAAGCAAGCTCTAACTACGGCGCTACAAAAATAGCGGTTATAAAAATGTTGTTCCGCAAAAAGCGCTCCCTCACCCCCCTTCAGTCCGAAAACGACGTGCTGATTGCAGCTGGAGTTAGGAGCCATGGTGCCATTGATACCAACTCCGATGTACATATTGACGGCAGTTTTAGTGGCAGTATAAATTCATCTGGCCTGTTAGAAATTGGCAAGAACGGTCGGGCCAAAGCCGAAATTAACGCTAGAGCCATCATTATCGATGGGTTCTTACAGGGCAAGGCTTACGCCAAAGAAGAGATTGCCGTACATAATAGTGCCGAGGTGCAGGCTGAACTACAAAGCTCTACCCTGGTGGTCGACAAAAACGCCCTAGTTAGCGGCATGGTTCGGGTGGTGCGTTAGTGTACTGCTATATTGCCCAGGAACCCAAGGGCGACGCCCAACACGAATTACTCGCTCAAATCATAGCCAAGCTTAGCTCTGGTGGCATTGAGGGCAAACAGCTGTCTGTTTCGTCGACCAAGCAAATAACTAATCCTAAATTCCGTGGCAATATAACGGCTGAATGTAAAACTCTAATAGCCATCGGTGACGATACAACATTCGAAAGTTTATTAAGCATTAGTGGCTTTCTGCCGCCGGAGACAGCTTACGGCTATATACCAATCGAGCCGGCCAATAGTCGTTTAGCGGTGGCGCTGAAAATCAAAACTTGGCAAGAGGCTGTAACATCGACTAGATCAAGGCGGATTGAGCCTCGCCAGCTATTAAAATTCAACGGTGGCGTAGTATTGTTTGAAAAGATATTCACCATAAAAAGTAGTAATCGAGCCGACGTAAGCTGCCAATTAGATAAGCTCGAGCTTAATGGTCCAGTTCAGAGATTAAGGTTGCGCAACTTGTCGGGCGATGAATTTCAACAATCCACACCTATCGGGATTACGGCGTTTGGGCCATCCGGGCACTCCAAAGAACCCAGCGATGCCCTTTTGTTTGGACACAAATTCAAAAATAACAGCGAGGAGCCAACCCAAAACTTACTATTTAGAATACATGCCGCCAAGCTCGAGCTCAGTTCGCCTGGCGCAAAGATAACAGATCAAGACGGTATGGAATTTACTTCGCCCCTGCATGTAGAGCCAGCCAAAAAACCAATCCGTTTGATAGTCAAAAAGCTTAGTTTGCGTGAACGTAATCAATTCTAGCCCACTCCTTATAAAGGCCTTGATTTATAAGACTTGGCATGCTATCATTGGGTCTGAGCTTAAGGAGAAACCACTCATAAAAAACCGTATTCGCTTAAATCACGAGATCAAAGCCCCCACCGTAAGATTACTAGGGGTCGATTCTAAGCAGATCGGTGTTATGAGCCTCAAACAAGCACTAGAGCAGGCTGAAAGCCAAGGCTACGACCTGGCCGAAGTCTCGCCCGCCGCCGAGCCGCCCGTAGCCAAGCTAATTGACTGGGGCAAATATCAATACGAACAAGCTAAGCACGAGGCCAAAAGCCGCAAGAAGCAAAAGACCATCGAGGTTAAGCAAGTTCGTATGGGGCTCAAGATTGGCGATCACGACATTGAGGTTAAGCGGCGCGCCGCTCGCAAGTTTTTAGAGGCCGGCAACAAGGTCAAGATCACCGCCCGCTTTAAGGGTCGGGAGATGACCCACCAAGACCTTGGCAAACAGGTATTAATAAAGTTTTTTGAAGGTTTAAGCGATATCGCCAGCATTGAGCAAGAAGCCAGCATGACTGGCCGTGATATGTCAATCGTGGTCGGTCAAAGCAAAGCCTACAAGTCAAAGAAAATTAACGAGAAAAGTAATGCCCAAACTCAAGACCAACAAGACGATGAGTAAGCGCGTAAAGGTTACCGGCACCGGCAAAGTCCTACGCCGCAAAGCCACTCGCGCTCACAAACTCACCATTAAGTCGGCCGCTCGTAAGCGAGCCTATACCCGTGAGCATGCTGCTGCCGATGCCGATGTGCGCAACATTAAAACTATGTTGGGAGTTTAGCTATGCGTGTTAAAAGAGGCGTTACTGCCCGAGCGCGACACAAGAAGGTCCTAAAACTAACTAAGGGCTATTCTAAGAATCGTCGCACCAGCTATCGCAAGGCCAACGAGGCTGTACTAAAGGCCTTGAGCTATCAGTATCGCGACCGCCGCAACATTAAGCGCGATATGCGTTCACTTTGGATAACTCGCATTTCAGCCGGCGCTGTGGCCAACAACACCAACTACTCTGCCCTAATGAATGGCCTCAAGAAAGCTAACATTGCCCTTAACCGCAAAATGTTAGCAGAACTAGCGGCCACTCAACCCAAAGCTTTCGAAGCTGTTGTAAAAGCTACAAAATAACCTATTTCAAACCAAAAAAGACCCTAATTTGGAGTCTTTTTTGGTTAGCTTTTTATTAAGTGTTCCTTGGTAATCCGCCAGTTGCCATTAATTCGTTTGAGTTCACTTCTACCACGACCTTTGTAAGCACGGTGTTTGCCGTTCACTATACCGTCAGAAACGAACAGATACTCGCAAATTGCATTTCTATACCCATTCTTTAGCCAAATAACGCTAGATACCGAATACTTTTCGTTCTTTATCTTATCCCAGGTGTCCTCAAAAGCTTTTTGGATTGCGGGTTTTCCTTCAAAAGTACCATTAGTGAAAATGAAGACCGCATTGTCTGCGATCATTGGAGAAACTTTACTAAAATTACGGCTGTTTGCTGCTTTTTCATAAGCCTGCATAAAAGTTTCTAATTCGTATTTAACCTCTTCGGTGGCATTGATAGTTATCATCTCGCCCTTTTTTATATCCCGAACGGCGTAATCGCACTGTTTTTCAAAGTCTGACACTGCGGTAGGATTAGCAGAATGGTTGGTGTAGCGTGATGGTACTGGGAATAGATACATCTTTCCCCAAAAGGAATGCACAAACATATGTTCACTCTTTTGTAGTGCATCAAATTCGGCTTGTGTTAAAGCTTTTAGGTTCCAGTATTTGATGAGCTCGCCTTTCTTAAAGTCGCGTGCTGCATACACCCCCTTGCCCGCCAGTTTTCCTTTGCCAATTCTCACATCGCTCATAGCTACAGTGCCTTTAGGGCCTGTATGGGCCGCTTGCGGGCGGCTTTGACGGCCGGAGCTACTCCGAACACCACGCCGACCGCCAAACTCACACCGAGTGCCAGCAGCAGCGCTTTAAAGCTAAAGACTGGTGTAATGTTGGCCACCTTTTGCACAACTCTGCCGGCTAAGTAACTCAGGCCTAGGCCCAACAGACCGCCCAATATCGAGATTATTACTGCCTCTATTAAGAATTGACTTAGTATATTACCGCTGGTGGCACCAATGGCTTTGCGAATGCCAATCTCACGGGTTCGCTCGGTCACAGACACTAGCATAATATTCATAATTCCGATACCACCGACTAGCAAGCTGATCGAAGCTATAGCCACCACAAAGGTGGTTAGTATATCTAATATGGAGTTGAATGTCGAAAGCAGATCCTTCTGGGTAAGCACGCTAAAGTCTTGTTGGCCACCGTGGTTGCTCTTAAGCTCCTGAGTAATTGCAGCCTGAGTAGAATCAATATTCTTAGGGTCGTTTACCTCAACCAAGATTCTACTTATTTGGTTAGAATCGGTAATTTGATTGGCTGTATTGATCGGAATATCAACCACATCATCTAGATTTGGGCCAAGCGAACTACCAGCATCGCTCTTTTGCAGCACCCCAGTTACTATAAATTGCTGGCCTCGAACACCAATTGTTTTGCCCATAGCATCGGCCTCACCAAACAGATTTTGCTTGGTGTCGGCACCAATAACAGCGACTTTGGCAGCTGAACTATTATCTTGATCACTAAAAAATCCGCCGGCAGAATACTTAAGACTACGAATAGAGCCATAGTTTGCACTTGTCCCGCTAATAATTGGCGTTGAGCTTGATAGCTCCCCCTGGGTAACTATCGAAGACACGATAGAGACTGGTGCAACATTTACAACATTTGTAGTATTTTGGATGGTCCGAACGTCTTTTTCAGTCAAGGTTGAGCTACCTAGGCTGCTCGAGAAACCAAGGCCACCGCCTTTTTGCTGCTGGCCATTCTTGGCCGTTGAGGCGTTTTGGCCAATCTGGCCTGAAGTAACAGTAAGTAGGTTGGTACCCAAACTTGTAACCTGGCCGGTCACCTGAGCTTTAACGCCATCGCCAATTCCGATCATGGTAAGAACTGCAAAGACACCAATAATCACTCCAAGCATGGTTAGAAATGATCGGAGCTTGGCCGATTTAATACTTACCAAGGCCATCTTGATGTTCTGCCAAATCATAGTGACTTCCTTTTTTCGGCGACCTGACCGTCGCGCACGAGTACCGTTCGGCTAGCAAACTGGCTTACCTCAGGGTTGTGGGTCACAATAACAATTGTTACCCCTTGCTGATTGAGCTTAACAAGTAATTTCAGGATTTCTTCGCCGGTTTTAGTATCCAGATTGCCGGTTGGCTCGTCGGCCAAAATTAGACTTGGTTTATTTACTAGAGCCCTGGCTATAGCCACACGTTGCACCTGACCGCCGCTTAAGCGATTAGACTTGTTCTTGGCCTTATCGCCCAGCCCAACCTTGTTCAGCGCCTCAATTACCCGCTTACTGCGCTCTCTTGTCCTTATTTTTTGGTAGATCATGGGTAGCTCAACGTTTTGAGCTACATTCAGCCTTGGTAGCAAGTTAAAGTTCTGGAATATAAAACCCACTCGGTCTCGTCTGAGCATTGCCAAGTTTTTATCACTTAAGGTGGCCGTATCAACATCGTCTAGCAAAAATACCCCCGAAGTTGGCCGATCTAGAAGGCCGAGAATATTCATGAGCGTGGATTTGCCTGAACCCGAGGGCCCCATAATAGCCAAAAAATCGCCACTATTAATCTGTAGGTCAACACCTTTTAGAGCATCTAATACTCCGGCGTCATCATCGTAGCGCTTGCCTAGCCCTTTTATATAAACAACTTGCTGATTAGTTTTTGGCATATTTAAGTGAGATTATTTTATCAGTATCGATGGCAGTAGCATAGTCAACAACCAGGTTGTTGCCATCGCTTTTATAGCTTAGCTTGTTAACACTGGCAGCCGCCAGGCGGTATGGTGGTGGCGCTATAATCTGAAGTTCAAAATCGTAGGCTGCCCGACCAATTTGTTTTTGAACCTGGCTCACCACATCTAGGTTGTCGCCCATCTGATATTTGAACGGCAGTTGATAACTAAAGGTGTAGGTTTCACGAGTAAGAGGTAGTAGATCAGATACGAACTGATAAAACTGAAGGTCCGCTTCACTATCAGATTGAATACGTAAATTATTGGACAAGCCAAAAAGCTTTACCTGTTGAGGCAAGACCATTTTTATGACAGACTTATTTTCGCCAATCAAAAACATATTGAACTTACCCCAGGGATTGTAAAAATTACCAGCATAGTCCGATGTATGCTGTCGGGTTATTGTGACATCTACAACAGCCTTGCCGTCTTCGCCTATCTTTATCTTTTTAACCACTTTTTGCTGTATATATGGCGTGCTTTTATTGGCCACACTATTTTGTTCGGCAATAAACAGATAATCATAGTCAGCCGGTTTGACTTCGCCGCCAACTTGACTCTGCAGAACTTGTTGCTGTAAATTCTGATCGCGCGACCACAAAACAATCGACTTCTGACTAGCCAATTTTTGAATCGTCGGATACAGGCTGGTGAGTTGGATTAGGTTTTTTGACCAAAGCTTACTTATCACCGCCGTAGCAGCCTCACCTAAAATGCTTTTGGGCTCGCTGTTTTGTTGCTTATCTATGCCCGACTCGACCTCTAACTCTACCTGCTCCAAGAAGTTGGCGGCGCTTAGGGTTTTACCATACTGGCTTAGAGTGATGGGCCCAGTATAGCTCAGCAAGCTCTTGAGTACGTCTGGGGTTAGCGCAATCACCGAGTCTATACGTTTGCCGGTAGCATACTCATAACGATCAGCCATTATCTTGGCATTTGTGCTCCACTCGATGTTTTGATTGCTGTCGCGCAAGAACGGCTGTTCAACTGGCGGTTTTCGACCAGCTGCAGCATCGGCATTAAACCGAGCCACTCCCATATCATCGAAATAATAAACACTTTGAACTGGCTCAACACTAAATTTGCCACGATCTTTGGTAAGGGTTGTTACTGAGCCAGAAAAACCACCCCCGATTCTAGCTTCAGAGCTATTTAGCAGCAATACCAAAACCCGAGTATCGGTCTTTTGCACCAGCATTTGATCAATAAGCTGGACAACCGGGGGTTGTTTGGCCTGATTAGACCAAGTATCTATAGCTCTCCAAATAGCCAGTGCTGCTAGGTAGATGCCGAAAATCACCAGCGCTATGGCTACAGACCGTCGAAAATATGATCTATGTTGCAGTCTGGCCTTTTTCACGCAATTTACCCTCCACAAAGTCACGCAGTTGCCCAACAAACCGCTGGTTACCGCCAAACTTATGAGCTTGAGCCACGCAGTCTCTTGGATCGATTTTTAGCTTCTCAAAACTCTTGATGGCAGCAATCAGTGAGTTGGCATTTTGACTCAAGAAACCAACTCCAGTTTTGCCATCAATTACTGTTTCAGAGGCTCCGCCGCGGTTAAAGAATATAACTGGCTTGCCGCAGGCCATTGCTTCAAGCGGTGTGATCCCAAAGTCTTCTTCGGCCGCAAAAACAAAGGCCTTGCAACCACAAAGCAATTGTTCAGTTTGTTCATCACTCAAAAACCCCCTAAATTCAATGGTTGATCCAGCTATCTTACGAAGCCTTTTAAGCTCTGGCCCATCTCCCACTACAACCAGTCGTCGCCTTAACCGCATACAGGCTTCAACTGCTAGCTCAACCTTTTTGTATGGCACCAGCCGCGAAACAACCAGATAATAACCGTCTTCTTGTGACCGAATGTTTTCAAACCTTTCTAGATTGACCGGCGGATACAAGACTCCACTTTTACGCTTATAATACTCCTCGATTCTAACCTGAACAGTCTTGGAGTTAGCCAGCAGAATATCTGGTCGTTGAGCAGCAGCATAGTCCCAGCGTCTCATCTTGCGAACCAAGTGCTTTAAGCCAACCCGGGCTACCGGATTAAGCAGGCCGTAGCCTGGTTCAGCTAAATATTGCTCGTATCCACTCCAATAATAGCGGGTGGGTGTGTGAATGTAGCTAATGTGAAGAGTCTCGGTTGGTGTAACCACGCCCTTGGCTTCGGCGCTGCTGCTGGAAATCACAACCTCGTATTCAGAAAGGTCAAACGACTCAAAAGCCTGAGCCCGCAAAGCCGGATACAGCTGATGTTTGTGCTTTGCCAGCGGCCAGTGTTGCAAATAAGAGGTCTTTACTTTGGCGTCAGATAGTATCTTTAATTTTTCAGGATTATACACGCTGGTATATATGGGTGCTTCTGGAAAAGCTTGGTGCATAGCCTCTACCACTCGTTCGGCACCACCCAGATTAGTTAGCCAGTCATGTACGATCGCTACCTTTGGAGCACTAATAGCCACCTCGTCCTCGCAAAACCACACTAACAGTCTTGATTAGAATTATAAGATCCAACCATAGACTCCAGTTCTCAATATAATAGATATCTAGCTTTACCCTTTCCTCATAATCAATATCGCTCCGCCCTGAAACTTGCCACAAGCCTGTTAAACCCGGCTTAATCTTAAGAAATAGATTCGAAACCTTGCCATAACGCTTTAGCTCATCTTCAACTATGGGCCGGGGGCCAACCATGCTAAGTTCACCCTTGATGATATTAAATAGCTGGGGCAACTCATCGAGACTAGTTTTACGCATAAATTTACCAATCTTGCTTACTCGTGGGTCATTTCTTAATTTTTGATCTTTCTTCCATTCCTCAATAAGCCGGGGGTTGTTAAAACTGGCCAACACCTCCAGGTCGGTCTTACCGTCGAACTGGCCGCCAGTGCAGTAAGCTTGCTTCATGCTTCTGAATTTATAAACCCAGAGAGGCTTGCCAGCTCTAGTTAAGCGTTGATGCTTATAGATTATTGGGCCAGAGTCAGTCAACTTCATTATAATTACCAAAACCAACATAATGGGTGAAAGCACGATAACCGCCAAGAGGGAAAACAACAGATCAAATAGCCGCTTTACAATCCTGCCCCAACCCTCCAGGGGTGTTGGTACTACCTCCAAAAGTGTAAGATCGCGGTACTGAATACTTTGCAACCTTGAAGTATAAAGCCCGGCTATACTCGGAACAAATTTGTAGATAATGTGGTTATTTTCACAATAGTTTATAATATCTACCAGGTTTTTATCTGGTATTTGCGGATCAACCACAATTATTTCATCTAATCCTTTTGCATATAGATCTTCTAGGTGGCCATTTAGGTTAGATTTGGGGTCTATATCGTTGTTGATTATTTTATAGCCTCGGTCGGATCTTGTTAAATACTGGCTAAGTTGGCGGGCAGTTGAGCCGCCACCAAGTATTGCCACCTTGTACACGCCTACGCCATACCGAAACAAGAATCTCTGTATTAACCTTATAATCACCCTACCGGCTAGAACAAGAAGGGTACCAAAAATAAATGCATAGACTGGTATGCTCTTAGATGGGAAAACTGGATTGGGCCAAAAGAAATCAATAATGATCAAAATCATGGTACCTGCCAGAGTTGCAGCAATAATGCGACCCAGCTCGTGCCAGCGGCTTCTAACCGAGGTGAGAGCATATAAGCCCACAATAGCAAAAATCAATATCCAAATAGGAATAAGCCACAACATGTTATTTAAGTAGCTGTGACCAGATACTAAGTAAGCAAACGGCTTGTTCTGAGCCTCGCGCCAAAAAAATGCCAATACAAAGCCCACAACCAACATTAAGTAGTCTATAGGTACTAATATAAAACTAAAGAATAATTCGCTGCGCTTTTTCATGCTCTGCTATCTTATTTTACCACACAAAAAACGACCCTACTTGAAGGATCGTCTTTGGTCTCATAAGTAAGCTATAAGCCGAATTCTGTATCCCAGCTCCTATTTGTAGATATCTAGTACAAAATCAGATATGCACTCAATACTCACAAATAGGAGCTGGGCGGTAGCCATCTATCTTTCGTTGAAAAAATCCAACAAACCTTCGTAAATGAATGGTGCGACAAACCCGTAAGTTGAAGCGAGCAGCTTCTCCTGGATGAACCAGGAAGGGCCCATAGCCTTGCAGCCGGTGGGGTTTACCCTTGCCGCTAGTCACCTAGTGGCACTGTGCGCTCTTACCGCACTCTTTTCACCCTTACCTAGCTCCTATATTATTTAATAGCTTCAAATAAATAGGGCTGGGCGGTATAGTCTCTGTGGCACTTTCCCTAGAGTCGCCTCCGGTTGCCGTTAGCAACCACCGCGCTCTGCGCTGTTCGGACTTTCCTCTCTGAGCCTAAGCCCAGAGCGGCTACCCACTTACTTATGAGACTCTAATTATACTATAAAAGCACCATAAAGTCTACGCACGTTGCGTTGTGAGAGAGCTTGCAAGGATTACCCTTGCACAAGGGTAATCCTTGCAGAACTTACAACTTATTCAAAGACTGTTGACATTACTTACAGGCGTGTTTATTTGTTCCCTGCGCCCCAACCCAAATCCTGTTCGTCTAGACAAATGTTAACCTGCTCATCGGCTAATTTATTCTTGGCTCTGAGCACGTGAGTAAAACTAGCATTAACATCTTTGAGCTCAATCTGTACCCGTTCAAACAGTTCTTTCATATCAGCATGTTTTACTCTGTATTGACCGTTTAGCTGCTTGGTAACGAGTTCACTGTCGAGGTAGAAATCATACTTTTTAGCTGGGTTTTCACCTAGTTTGTCGAGAGCTAGCAAGACCGCCGAATATTCAGCAAAATTATTAGTTTTTTCACCCAAGAACAGATTATAGCTAGCTATTACTTCACCTTTTGGTGTAGTAAATACAACGCCTGCTGCAGCGGGACCGGGATTACCCCTAGAGCCGCCATCGCAGTAAACATTCAATAAATCGTACTTCATCGTCGCACCAACCAGATGACTACCACTCCCAAGCCAATAATTACCCGATAAACTACAAATACTAGCATAGAGTGTTTGCGTAGGTAATCAAGCAGCCACTTAATCACAGCTAAACCAACCATAAATGAGACTACAATACCGACTACGGTTAGGGTTATTGATTCACTCCTAGTAGCGGCTGGATCTTTGATAATACTTAGTAACGAATATGCCCCAGCTCCGAGAGAAATTGGAGTTGCTAGTAAGAAACTAAATCTGGCGGCTTCTTCACGCGAATAGCCCAACAGCAACCCAGCTGATATGGTTACGCCAGAGCGAGAGGTGCCGGGTATAAGCGCCAGAGCCTGGGCAAAGCCAATTATCAAGCTATCTGAGAGTTTCATTTTTTCTAAATTCTTTTCGAGTTTTGCGGTTTTGTCTATGACATACAGCACTAGACCAAAAAACATCAAACCAATACCCACAATCAAGGGCGCGGCCGCGCTTTTATGAAGATATTTATCAATCAGATCGCTACCAATAAAACCCAGGATTGCTGCTGGCACTGAGGCAATCAGTATGTACCACAGTAACGGCTGCTTTTCTTTGTATAGCCGCCAAAAATCTTTGTAAAAGAAGACTATCAGTGCTAGAGCTGTACCAATATGGGTGGCGGCATCAAAGGCCAGGCCCGGATCGGGCCAATTAAGCAGCCAGGGCAAGAGCAACAAGTGGGCCGAGCTGCTGATTGGCAAAAACTCCGTTACGCCCTGGGTCACCGAGAGCACAATTACAATAAGCAGATTCACAGCTTAAGACCGCCTTGTTTTGCAATTACTGCTCTTAGCTTATCGGCCTCGACAGCCATCTCTTGTGGACTGGTGTCTTTAGCAGCCGAGTGGTCGGCCTCGCCAGGTTTATAGACCGGGAAGATGTGAATATGTGCATGATCGACATCTAACCCGGCAATAGTTAGCACAACCCGTACCGGTTTATAGACTCTTGCCTGAACCTTGGCTATGGCTTGAGCCACATCGACGCAATGATTAAGCGTAGGTTTATCCAAGAGTATCCACTGTTCAACTTCTTCGGTTGGAATTACAAGCGTATGCCCCGGATTATTGGGCTGGATCGACAAAATTGCAAAACAAATCTCATCTTGATAGATAATCTCGCCTGGCAACTCGCCTTTTCTAACCTTGGTGTATACCGACTCGGCCATATTCAACTAGTATAGCATTTTGGCTTTCAACTATTTAACTGTCTGAGCGGCAATTTTGTCTATGTTGCCATATACGTTTCGCAGCTGCAATAGTTGGTTGCTAACGATCGTGTTCATAGTGCCCAAATACCAAACGTAGCCACCCAAAATAATTGCTAATATCCCAAACTTCGCCTTATTACTCATTGCTACCAACTTAGAGTCTACGTCGCCCAATGTAAAGCATGAGGGAATTGCCATGACGACAGTCGCTCTATTTGATATAATCACCAACATTACGGCCAAAAGTGGGAATGGTTTTGGCCGAAGAGGAAAACAGCTTACGGATGTTACAATGTATTTGCCTACAATACATGTCAACAGTAGTAATTGCTTGACGCCGGGGTGTGGCGCAGTTGGTAGCGCGTACGGCTGGGGGCCGTGAGGTCGCAGGTTCAAGTCCTGTCACCCCGACCAGTCGAGAGAGTCCATTGGGCTTTCTCGACTGGTTAGAGATAGTTTTAAACCTGCGAAAGAGCTGACGTAGTCAGCGGGCAGGTTAGCCCGAATGCAGTTCGAGCGCTGTCCTGTCACCAACTAGACAAAGCCTATTCAGTTCTATTTTTTTGTTTATCAAGAAAGGCTTGTTTTGCATCTCTTGCGTTTTTTAGATCCCCTTCTCGCTTGGCTTCAATTCGGTTATCATAGTCGTCTCTAACCTTCTCTAAAGTTTTTCTTGGAGGTTCGTCTAATGGTAGATCTTCCAGCTGGTCTCTAGGATCTTTGCCAATCCCCGCTACCCTGTTAAAATTCCTGAACGATAAACTACCTCTATCTAGTGCCTCTTGGCACTCTGCCTTTTTTGCCTCCAGTTTCTCAATCTCCAGCTCTATCTCTAAAATCCTCTGTTCCAACGATCTAAGCCGTCTAAGGCTCTTCATAAATTCAGCTGTTTTCATGACGGCAAATAGCTCCGGGTTGGAATCGTATAGTTCTTCGGGCAACTTAGACTGTTCATCAGCAACCTCTTGAACCCACTCTTTGGCTCCAGCTTTGATGCCGCGTCTATCAACCATTTTAGAAACTCTAAGATAAGTGTTGCTACGTTCTGGTGGACGCGGTGAATGTGGCCTCTTGTCTTCTACAGACAAAACTCCGGCAATAGTTTCGGCCTTACCAGGACTCCAAAGACCCTCTTCACCTTTTATTTGTGGCGGGGCTGTCGAAATACCATCTTTCACTTCAGATGATTGAGTAGCCGTTTCGGGTCTATCAAGCGGGCTGCCGATTTCGGCGGGTTTGGCATCGCTTGGTTTATTTACTTCGTATGGATCAGGCACTGTTTCCTCACAAAATTACTGTTATGTTTATCTTATTTTACTCGGAGGAATTCGTCAAATTTAAATGATTCTGCAAAAAAGTTAGCATAAGCTATTTACTTAATGTTGGTGCTATGACACAATAGTTAAGTAATTTATGTGTGCAAGGCAACTCAATAAAACCCGTGAGGTACTAAGGTTTATCTCGACCCGAAAGGTCGCAGTACAATCTGAAATTACTAGCTCCAAAGCATTGCTGGAGCTATTTTCAGTTGGCAGCACCAATGCTCGTCGCCGGCTGATTGACACCTGCGCCCTGCTGGCCAAACAGGGCTATGTAAGTGTTGGTGTTCTCGATGGCGAGCACGTATATAAGATCAACGCCAAGGGTCAGAAGCGACTTGAAAGCTATGTGATAACCCAAGATTCAATTAACCGTCGCTGGGATGGCCGCTGGTACTTAGTAACCTTCGATATACCCGAAAACGAAAAAGCTACTCGTAATCAGCTTATACTCACCTTAAAGCGGGTTGGCTTTGTTAACTACACCAAGGGGCTGTGGCTGCTACCCTACAATCCAACTAAGCTAATAAATGGTCTGCGCAAACAGTTTTGTCTCGAAAAAGATCAGTTGCGCCTGATAGTAGCAACTCAGCTCGATGAGTCAGCAGCTTATAAAAAGCTGTTTAAGCTGTAAGTTTAAATTAACTCGCTACCAACACTAATCTCGCCGTGCAGGTCTTCAACCATTTTCGACTTAACAGCTTCGTAATCTAGTCCTTGACCCAAGAGCCAAGCTAGCTTGGTGGTCATAGCCTCTATGCTCATGTCGTGTGCTGGAATTGCTAGGTCGTGTTCCTTAATGTATTGGCCGGTCTCATTAACCTGGAAGTTAGATAGTCCTCATGGCGCCTGTGTGGTAACTACTATAGGGATTTGCTTTTCTTTTAGATACTCAAAGCCTTCAAATAAATGCTCGTTTGGATCGCCTGCGCCGAATGAGCGGAGCACGAAGCCTTTAGCTCCTGAGTCGGCGAGGGATTTTATAAATTCAGGCGACATGCCAGGAAACTCAGTTAGCGAAATTAGATCTTTGCAATCAAAGTCCTTCTTGATATCTAAATCCTTGGCAGTTTCTGCCAGAGGTTTGTACCTAGACAGATAGGAGTTGTGTTTTTGCAGAGAAGACTCATCGATCTTCATAAAGCGACCAATCTGACCTAGGGTTCCTGATTGGAACGAGCTAAATGGATCGTAATCAAAGTCAGTACCCTTCTTTACTCTGGTGCCCGTGATAATCTTACTCCCAAATACTGCCATAACGCCTTTAACATCGTGGTGGGCCCAGACTGCCATGCGCAATGAATTAACAATATTAGTGGTGGCATCACTGCCCAAATAACCCAGTGGAACCTGTGCGCCAGTAAATATTACCGGTTTATCGATGTTGCCAAGTGCGAACGACAGCGCTGCTGCGGTGTAGCCCATTGTGTTTGTGCCGTGCAGAATTATAAAGGCGTCTGCGTGGTCATACTTTTCAACTACTGCATCAACAAGTCGAGCCCAATCACTTGGATTAATATTAGAACTGTCCTTATTAAAAAGCTCTGTAATTGAACGCTCTATCTCGACATGCCAGGTTTTGCTAACAATTTCAGACGCACTGTCTAAAATTGCCAAGAAGCTATTCGGATCCGACTTGGTGTTGAGCGAGTTCTCCCTTTTGGCAACATTGCCAGCAATCGTGCCGCCGGTAAGAATAATCTCTACACGTTTTTTCATAGTTTTATTATAACAAAATCCCGGACAAAGTCCGGGATTATCGAATAACAGTATATGATCTCACTCCACAAACGCCGGTAGCCATTTTACGCAACTCTTCCCGCAAAAAATTAGGTGGGTATTCTCAGTACCAAGGCATTCTGCCAAAGACAATCTTGAATTCCCATTGCGAAAATATAACCAGAAAAAGTTGCGTGGCACACCGAGCGCCATAGAGCTCACCTACTATTATAGGCTTAAGCTTAAGTTAGGACAACTGGCTGGCCCAGCAAAAAGCTAGCCATGCCAGATACAGCAGTGGCCATTACCGGCGCCAAGAATCTGTAAAATATCAACAAAAAGACAAACACCCCAATCAAACCATACTGCTCGATCTTGTCCATGACATCGGTAGCCCCCGGTGGCAAAACTGCGTACAGCACCCTACTGCCATCGAGCGGTGGGAACGGGATCATATTGAATATAAAGAAGGCTATGTTAATCAGCACAAACTGCAGCAAAAACTGACCAGGAATACCCTGAATCGGTAGAATTCTAAGATACAGGGCTACAAATGCAGCCATGGCTAGGTTGCTCATAGGCCCAGCCAAAGCTACCAGTGCCGCCCCCCATTTGCCATGTCGCACAGCGTAAGGGTTAAAGGGCACTGGTTTGGCAGCCCCAAATACCACCGGGCTGCCCAGTAGAATCAGGGCGACTGGTAGAATCAAAGTCATAAATGGATCGATGTGAGCCATTGGGTTAAGGGTAAGCCGTCCGTGGGCCTTGGCCGTAACATCGCCTAGCATATGCCCGGCCCAAGCGTGGCAAAACTCGTGCACGGTGATCACCACCACCAAGATAATTACATAGCCAATAATGGTATAAGCCAAATCCATAGCTCTATGATATCGTAATTTTCTAGCGAGTACTAATCTGCTTCGTGCTCAAGACGTGCGTCGTCCGAGCTACCTTTAGCTCGATATTTATCTAATAGTGCCTCTAACTTGGCCTCTTGCTCTTGGGCGGTCTTTTCTAACTTTGACAACTGGCCGTCTATGATGCTCATATAGCTTTCATTGATTTCTTTGGGTGTCTTCTCGTAATACGGCTCGTTTGCATCTACTGCCGCTTGTCTAAGTGAGACTCGTTCCTCACGTGTAAGTGCCATATCCGCTATTCTGGTTTGAAGTTCATGAAAGCCTGGTAACTGTTTCTCTTCAATGCAAGAATCTCGTAGCCAATCTTTCGTAGCCTTCCCCTCATGATATACTCCTTCAATTTCGCGTATCTCTCGCCTTTGATCATCTACCCGCTCGATTACTTTGACAAATTCCCTGGTGCCAATGCTGGCAAAATAATCTGGATTGATATCATAAATGGTTTCGGCCGATTCTTCCCGCTCTGCTATCATGTCCTCACTACGCTCAATCCGCTGACGAGATTTGTCGACTTCCTTTTGGGCTTCAGTGATTTCTAACTGTTTTAGCCTCTCCTCCTCCTGTTCATAACGATCGGTGCCTTTATGTTCAGGATTTACGTAACCGTGCCGAACTTTTCCAGAAGCGAAATCTGCTACACGTTCTTCATCATATTTTAGATAGCCCTGATTTTTGGAAATACTTTTTAGGCTCTCCTGGAGTGGATTACCAACTCCCCTCCCCCCCCATATTGGCCTTTGCTCTTTGTGTAGTGCCCAGGCTATGTCTTCTGCCTTATTGTGATCCCAACGCTTATCATGGACAGAATCAAAAGCGTCATGATTGGGAGTAGGATCGGATGTCGATACGCCCTCAGTGTTGGTTTTGGGTTCTTCCGCCGCGCTGTCGGTACCTAGCTTTGGTGCTTCAAATGGATCTGGCATACTTAAATAACCTGATTTATTTATTGTTATGTTTAGTTTATATTATTTTTTAGTTGGGTACAACAATAGGGCTTGAAAGTTTTAACTGAATCTGTTAAACTGGGTAAATTATGGCTCAAAAATGCGACATTACAGGTAAGGGCAAGATGTATGGCCACAACGTTAGTCACTCCATGCGGGCTACTAACCGCGCCTGGAAGCCCAACTTGCAAACTAAAACCTTGGTCATCGATGGCCAAAAGGTTCGTCTTAAGTTAGCTGCTAGCACGATCCGCACGCTCAAAAAGTATGAGCGTCAGCTCGAAACCGAGTCCGCTGGCCAGCGAAGCGCCAAAGTAGCAAAAAAAGAGGCTTAAAAGGCCTCTTTTTTTGATTCCGAATATGAGCTTTCTCTCCGTCATTAAAGCAATCAGCAAGTGAAGATAGATTTGATGCTTGGAGCTCGAGGACTGTTTGAGTCCGGATGGTATCATCGAGACGAGTTCCGCAGAACCCGGAGTTAAGTCTGTCTGAAGACTGCTTGATTGCGTCCATGCCGAGCGGTTTTTCTACCTTTTGCCAAGACAAAAGGTAGTCGCCCGAAGGGTGGAACCCTTATAAATCTATGGCCTATGCGGCCGGCACTTCTTTGCACAATCAAAGAAGCAAAATTGCTGGCCTATACTTAGATCTAGAAACACAAAAGCTAGTCTCGTTTTCTGTTCTGCGACAGAGACGGCATTCGTGCTCGAACATAAACACTCGACCAGCTTTTGCTTTCTGATCTTTCGACGGCCAGAAAAGTCGCTTGAAATAGTAAAACACTATTTTATAGCTACTAACACCTGCTTTTCGACGTCTAGATCCTTGGCGTTAACCTTGAAGCGCTCGGTTTTCTGAACTTCGCCGCCAAATTCGGCACCTAGCAGTTCAAACTGCTTCGAATCGTAGTCGTAAGGAATGATAACTCTCGGTTCAAATTGGCCAATAATCTTGTTGGTGGCCTCGGCCTTCTCGCCGACTACCGGCAGTATCAGTATGTCTAGCGAGTCGTAAACTTCAATCTGCTTGTCGTTGAGCGACTCCACACCCGCCGGGATGTAGCCGGTTCTTAAGCCATCAACCTCTAGAGCGTAGCCGGTTTTGCCGTCTCCTAGATCTATGCCATCAATCATGCAGCCCTGCACCTCGTACTCGCCTGGACTATCAAAGACTGTCCCCTCCGGCTTAGCTTGATCCAACCCAGTACTCAACAAAACCAGATCTTTTAGTTTGCTTGGGTTTTCGGTTGGATCCAAAACGCCCGAAAAATGCTTAGTCGCCACCTTAAACCCGTCTTTTTTGCTGTAGGTTATATCCATATGTTTAATTATACAGGAATTATGTGGGTGATTGCAGTACCAGGCACTAAAGAGCAGCAAACCAAGGGGTGCTTAATGGCACATCGAGGGAGTAGCTTAAGCGAACAACACCGTAATGTACCAACCACACAAGCCCATAATTACTTACCCTTAGTGCTGGCCACAGCTCGTTCAATCACGGCTTCTTTGTTGATAGAGCCCAAGATAACCGATACGGCTGCCGTAACTGGCACAGCCACCAGTACACCCACAAAGCCAAACAGGCTACCGCCTATTAGAGCCGCCAACAAGACTACTAGCGGGTGGATACCCAGAGCCTTGCGCATTACTAACGGCACAAAAACGTTACCCTCTACTTGCTGCATAATGATAAAGGCAACCAGAATAATTAGTGCTCGCCATGGCGATATAGTAAAAGCCACCACTATTGGCAATATTGCGCCCAAGTAAGCACCAATCATAGGCACAGCCTCGAAGAGCCCTGCAAGAATTGCCAAACTCAAGGCATAGGGTATGCCAAATATGGTTAGAACTACAAACGACATAACTGCAATTATTAAACAAAGCACCGCCTGACCGCGCAGCCAGTAGCCTAATCTATACGAAACATCGTGGGCAATAGTTAAAAACCGCTTCTTGTGTTGTGAATTTGGCAACAAGTCAGCTACATAGTTGGCAAAATGCTTGCCACTAACCAGCATATAAATTAGAAACACAAAGAATGTAAGCGCCCCCAGGAAGCTGCCAACCACGCCAGTTAGGTAGCCACTAATTTGGCTAGAAATTTGATCTGAGCGACTCAGTTTCTGAGTAAATTGATTAAAAGCATTCAAAAGCATTGGCTGGCTCTTTAGAGCAGTTTGCATTTGATCGCGGTATTCTTTCCAGTGAGCCGAGATAGATTGAACCTGGCCAATAATAGCTGGCACCACAATATAGACTACAAGCCCAAGGGCTAATACAAAGCCTAGCATAATCACAACTACTGCTATGCCACGGCGAATTTTTAGATTCCTTTCTAGGTAGTTCACTAGAGGGTTTAGAGCCGTAGCAAAAACCGCAGCTGCAAATAATGAAACCATGATTCCCAGTGTGTTCCAAACTGCCCAGGCCAAGACCCCCGCAATGATTAAATACAAAAACGACAGTGGTGATATTACAACGATTCGTCGTTCGCTACGTTGGCTCACTTAGCTTCTCTGCTTAATTTACCAGCCTCGGCCACGGTAATGTCTGGGTTGCCAGACGACACATCGATCTTAACTAGCTCCTTGTCGACAGCGGCTTCAACTGCTTGCTCGGTTGAATTGTCGTTTTCGTCGACCTTGAAGATGTTTAGTTGATCCATGAGAACTACTTTTTTGGCATCCAGAATGTCGGTTAAAAAACGGTCGTTTAGGCTGCGACGGTAGTCAAAGTCTTCGAGACGCATAGTAGTGTAATTAAGCTCTCGACTCAATTCCTTCTCCATTTCCGAAATTATCTGTGCCAAACGAGCCTTATTAACATCACCAACAATAAATATATCTATCACCTGGTCGCTACCGCGCACAAAAGCACCGGTCAGAAACAGCACCTTAACGTTACCAGTTTTTTGAATGCGCTTTAATATTTGATCGTCTTCTTTGGTTTGCTTAATCTCTTTGGACTTAGCTGGAATACGACTAAAGATCGATTGGAATTCATGAAAAAACTTATATTTGGGGTTAACCTCGTAGTACAAACGGTTACCTTGATTGACCGATCGCACCACGCCAATATTCAGTAAGTTCTGAAGTTCGCGACGAACCGAGTTAATCTGCTCATCAATTTTACGAGTGATTTCACGAACGTAAAAGGGTCGTTCGGGATTATTGTAAAATAAGCTCAAAAGCTTAACCCGAGTTTTTGATCCAAACAGTTGTTCAATCATTTTATGTCTCCCCCCGCTATCTGGTTTTGTGCACAAAAACCAGATATTTGTTCATTTTCTATCTGATTATATCACACTAGGCTCAAGAAGCCATAGGTTTTGTGTAGCAGTTTTACTGAGGTCTTTTTTGAGCAATAAGAGCAGCTTTTTTCGCTAGGCTGTCATCTAGCGGACTAAGCTCGAGATCATTTGAGCGGCGAGTAGCTGCTATTTGCAATAAGTGATCAGCAACCTGAGGGTTCTTGGGTAGGAACGAGCCGTGTAAATAAGTACCAATGCCATTGTTATAAATTACGCCTTCAAATTTCTTTGTGGGATCATTGCCATAACCCTTATTAACTTTGCCAAGCGGCCTAGCATTGTCATAGAGCTCGGTGGCACCAGAATGGTTTTCAAACCCCACCAAGGTTCCGAAAGCCTGACTCTGTAGCACGACATTGCCGATCATTCTGGTCTGAGTAGCCTTAGTAACCACCGGGAAAACACCTATACCTGGAAGCTGACCATAATCAGAGCTCAAGAAGTAATCACCAAACAACTGATAGCCGCCACAAATAGCCAGCGCCGGTAGCCCGTCTTCAACGGCCTCAACCAGTTGATGTTTTTTGTGCTGCAGATCTTCGGCCACTCTAATTTGCCCCCTATCTTGACCGCCGCCAATAAAAATCATGTCAAAATTTTTCGGCAACGCCTCACCAGCCTCAACTTCCGCCACCTCACAATCTAAACCTCGCCATTGTAAGCGCTTGCGCAGGCAGATTATATTGCCGTAGTCACCATAAATGTTCATACGCTTAGGATAAAGGTGCACAATTGTAAACTTGGTCTTCACTGCCAAAACTCTTTGCCCTTAGTGTCCTTTACTAGCTTTTCTCGCAACGCCAGCATAGCTGTATAGGTTGGTAATACATGCACCGTTTCACCCACCTGAACCTTATTAATAACCGCCCTAAGCCCATCTTCTAGCTCAGGCTCAATCGAAACATTCTTATCAATGCCAGCATATTTCAACCGTAGCGCCATGTCATATGCTCGGGTGCCGCTCACCACAATCGCACCAGCATAGTCCTTAATATCCTCCAAAGCGCTGTCCCACAGCCACGACACGTCTCGGCCATCGGCAAGCTTGTCATTAATGATTAACCAAAGAGGTTTCTGCAAATCTGATTTAAGATAAGTCTGAATTATCTGGTTAAAACCGGTCGGATTTTTGATTAGCAACAACAATAATTTGCGCTCATCGTACTCAATTGTCTCCATGCGCCCAAATGCAGCCGAAGATTCCGCCAATGCCAATTCTACAGCTTTGGGTTCTAACCCCATAGTAATAGCCAGTGCGACAGCGGCCAGGGCATTGTATATATTGTAGGTTCCGCCCAGGGGTAGTTGTAGGTTTAGCTTAGTTTTTTCATTCTCAACCTCAAACTTGCTACCCTCTTGATCGTTTTTTAACATACTAACCAGATCTACAGATGGTTTGGGTCGTTTAAAGCTAGAGTTGGGGGCGCTATAAATACCCAAATGACCAAAATATCGTTGTGAATACTTCAACATGTCGCCGGTGTTTGGATCGAACACACTGTCTAGCGCATAGTCATGTTCGGTTTTATTGCCCTTGTAATCAGATATGCCGAAGTAGACCACCCGCTTATCATCTTTCAAGTTCAAGCCCAAGCTCGCTACCAGTGGGTCGTCGGCATTTAAGATGGCTTTGGTGTTTAATTTGAGCAAGGCGTCACCGAGTCTGGTGGCTGTTTTGTCGAGCTCACCATATCTGTCGAGCTGGTCTCTGAATAGATTAGTAATTACGATGTAGCGTGGTTGCAACTGGGAACTTACCGAGGGTACATAGGCCTCGTCGACCTCAAACAGACCCATTCTAGCCTTACACCTACCCTTGGAGTCAGCGTGCTCAAGTATGGTGGCAATTATGCCGCGCTCTAGGTTCGAGCCAGCTCGATTGTGAATGTGGCTAATGCCAGCCTTAGTTAGTATATCCGAGATCATCTTGGAAGTGGTGGTCTTGCCGTTGGTGCCGGTTACTACAATCACGCCATCTGGAAAGTTAATTTCTGCCAAGGCTTTGAGGATGTCAGGATAAAGCTTCTTGGCCACCAAGCCCGGCATGGCGGTGCCGCCACTGCCGGTTAGACGATTAAGCCGGAGTATTGTCTTTGCTATCAATATTGCAGCCGAATGCTTCATGTGCTTATTGTACCAAACTAACTCTGCAAATACTCCTGCACAAAGCCCCTCGCCTGGTCGTAATCGTTTAACCAAACAATATCGGGGTTGCGCTTAAACCAAGTTAACTGCTTCTTTGCTAGCTTCATGGTGTCGGCAACTATCTTTTCTTTTAGTTCTTCTTTTTTGAGCTTGCCACTCAAATATTCAACGACTGCGGCATAGCCAGTGCTTTGCAAGCCAGGAGCATCGGCACCATATTTATTAACTAGATCCTCAACTTCCTGTACAAATCCGTTGTTCAAAAACTGCTCTGCTCTATTAGTTATATTCTGCTTTAGCATAAGCTTTTCTATATAAATACCCAAGACCAACGAGTCTACTTTTTGCATTCGCCTATCAGCATCTTGAGCTGGTCCACGGGCTATTAACTGCTTCACGCGGCGGAGATTTTTGCTTTCCAACTTAGTATTTGGGTGCAAAGCGGTGGCTAGGCTTACCAATTCTTCATCGCTTAAGCCAGATAGTTCTTGTTTGGGCTTAGGCTGATCTCGAAATTTGTAATCAAACAGCACCGAGTCGATATACAAACCACTGCCACCTGCCATTATTGACAAATGCTTAGACTCACTAACCTCTTTAATTGCTTCTAAGGCCGTCTCTTTGAACTCAGCCACACTAAATACTTCATCTGGATCAACGATATCTAGTAAGTAATGCTTAACTTTAGACTGATCAACTTTACTTGGCTTGGCCGTACCAATGTCCATACCTCTGTAAACGGTTCTGGAGTCAGCGCAGATTATCTGACCATTGAATCCCTCGGCCAACTTCATGGCCATAGCCGACTTACCGGATCCAGTGGGTCCTACGATTGTAATCATTTTAGACATTTGCTTAGTCTAAGCTGCGTTCAGATGTGTTTTTCAATAATGTTGTAACAAACTCATCAACGGACTGGCTGCCCAGATCACCCTGGCCGTATTTGCGCACCGCCACAGTCTTAGATTCTTGCTCTTTCTCGCCCACCACCACTACATATGGCACCTTCATGAGCTCAGCGTTGCGGATGCGCTTGCCTAGCGACTCGCTGGAGTCGTCAACCTGGTGTCGAACGCCGTTTTCTTTGAGCTTAGAGGAAATACTTTGAGCATAATCAACAAATTTCTCTGAGATCGGCAGCACTCGCACCTGTTCTGGTGCCAGCCATAATGGAAACACTCCAGCTGTTTGCTCGATCATAAAAGCCATAAAGCGTTCGTAAGAACCAAGTATAGCCCGGTGAATAATTAGAGGCGCTTTTTCTTCACCTTCTTCATCGACATATTTCAAGCCCATACGATGTGGCACCAGAATATCCACCTGACAGGTTGCGATCGTATCTTCTTTGCCAAGCACATTCTTTACTTGAATGTCGGCTTTAGGCCCATAAAATGCGGCCTCTCCTTCGGCTTCTACAAAATCAACATTTTTGTCTTTCAAAACCTTGCGAATTATATTGCTTGCATTCTCCCATGTACTCTTTTTGCCTACGAATTTATCTTTCTTAAAGTCAGGTAGTGATAATCTGAACCAGTAATCTTTTATACCTACCTCCTTGTAAACCTCCTTAAATAAATCTATAAATTTACCGAATTCTTCTTCACATTGCTGCTCAGTAACATAAATATGCGCATCGTTTTGGGTAATAGGGCCTCGAACTCGAATTAGTCCCGTCAGTGTCCCGGATAGCTCATGTCTATAAAGACCGTCATCTTCGGCGAGCTTAAGTGGCAAGTCACGATAACTAGTTACAAGTTTTTTGTAAATCTGGTGATGATGAGGGCAATTCATTGGTTTTATATAAAATCTCTGCCCTTCACTATCAGTCAAACTAAACATATCATCGGTATAATAATCAGCATGGCCTGATTGCTTATAAAGTTCTTCGTGGGCCAAAACCGGCGTAGAAACATACTTGTAACCCAGTGATTCTTCTTTTTGGCGCATGTAGTCTTTAAGAATTGCTTTGATCTTTTCTCCCCGAGGTAACATAAGGGGCAAACCGGCACCCACAACCGGTGAAAGCATATAAATTCCTAGTTGTTCGCTTAGTTTGCGATGGTCGCGCTTTTCGGCTTCTTCGAGCATTTGCAGGTTTTTTTGAAGCTGGTCTTTATCTTCGAATGCCACACCATAAATTCGTTGGAGCTGAGGGTTATCTTCATTACCTCGCCAGTAGGCACCGCTAATTTTGGTAAGTTTAAAGCCGTTGGCATCGATGTCGCCAGTATTTTTTACGTGGGGCCCGCGACATAAATCTACAAAATTTCCAGTCTTGTACACACTCACTGTTGTAACTTTGGCAGCAACATCTACCAAATCACTATCGCCAGCGTCGGCTACAGCCGTAGAACCCTTGGTTTTGAGGTCGTTGAGCAGTTCTACCTTAAAAGGTTGCTTGTGATCAGCAAAATACTCAATTGCTTTGTCGATATCCCAGTCTTCCCGCTCAAAATCGACCTTAGAACCAATAATTGCCCTCATCTCCTTCTCAACGGCCTTAAGATCTTCGGGTTTTAAGGTCGAATTGAGCTTCATGTCGTAGTAAAAACCGTTCTCTACCACCGGGCCAACGCCGAACTGAGCCTCGGGGTGCAGTTTTTGTACCGCCGCGGCCATAATGTGCGCTAGGCTATGTCGAATTACCTCTAACTTTTGTTCTGCCATAAATTCTCCTTTTGAAATAAATAAAAAACCACCCCTTATTTACCAAGTCCCAATTAATTTGGGAGGTTCCACTCGGTTTATCGCTCTGGGGCGATCACTCTGGCTCGACGATAACGCCCGTCGAAAGCGAGGAATGCACGGTTGGTGAGGCCGGCTTAACTCCTTCTTTACTTGGTTAAATAATAACCAAATTTTTAAAAAATTTCAACTAGTCATTGACATGTTTATCATATAAGAGTATCTTACTGTCAATCCAGGAATTGAACCTGGTCTATAAAAAGGAGAGATCCTTGAGTACCCACACAATCGAGCTGCCCGAGCTCAGCGTGGACCTCGTCGAGAAGGCCAAGCGTTCCACCGGTCCGCTTGCCGACATGGACGAGGAGAGCCTGAAGGTCATCGAGCGTCGCTACCGCCAGTTCCTGGCGTTGGCACGCGACCACCGTGACGTCAACCTCGTCCCCACTCGCGAGATCGACGAGATGTGGCACGTCCACATGCTGTGTCCTGTCGCCTACTTCGACGACTGCACCCAGATCGCCGGCCAGATCATGGACCATGATGGCGGGTTCGGTCGCGCCGATGGCGAGGTCGAGGAGTGGCGCCGCCAGTGGAACGAGACCTCGGCCATCTGGGAGCGCGAGTTCCAGGAGAGCTACGGACCCGACATGATGACCTGCGACAACGGCTGGGGCCGCATGCTTCCGCGCTCCTGAGCTTCCGCTCGTCGGCGCCATGTCGCGCTTCTGAAGTGACGCTGAGAGTCCCCACGGGCCCCAGGCGACACCAACGAAGCGTTCTTGCTGGACTAACCAGAGAACCCTTCGGGGAAGTATGGAGGACCCAGCGCCGCAACGGTGTCGGCTGACTGTGAGTGGCAACGCTCACCGACAGGCTTTGTGCCAGTCAGTCGGCACCGCCGGTTCTCTCGGAAGGCTGCGATTCCGTCGCATTCGTCGCTACGCCCCGCGGCCTTCCACCTCCCCGGCCAACGAAAACCTCCCGTCTTCGTTGGTGGGGTTAAAGCTGGCGGGTCACGCCCCCACCAGCGCCGCTGGTTCCGCCCTCTCCCAAACCGGGAGGGCGGAACCCCGCGGTTCTTTTTATTTACAGGGTTATTTTAGGCACACAACAGCTATAATTCGACCTTCAGAGTCACCCTGGTGATAAGATCGATAGTTAGAGTAATAGTTTAGGTCCGAATATGTATCGATATCCGAAACCTCAATATTCTCATCTCTTAACCCAATTTGTAGTGCTTGAGACAACACAAAGTTTTTAGGGTTCAAGTGATAGCCATCGGCCCTCTTACTGATGTAACTACCCCATACCTTGGTGTCGAGCGTATCAACATTTTCGAACACATATGAGTTGGCAGAAATGCCCGGACCCATAAACATAACTAGTTTATTAACATCTGTTGTATATTTGTCTACTAAAGCTTGTGCTACCTTCTGTAAAAGCTTCTTTTCGGCTCCATTTCTGCCCACATGAACCATAGCAACCACCTTGTGCTCAGGGTCGTACAGTATTATTGGCCGGCAATCAGCAATCGTTAAGGTTAGAGTCAGGTTCTTATCGGTGGTTATCAGGGCATCTAGCTCAAGTCCTGATTGGGGATCATAGAAGCTGCCTGCATCCTCGCTTGTAGCTATCTCATAGTCGTCTGATTGCTGACACTTGATAGCGACTGTTTTTTCTGGGTCTAGATCTAGCTTACGAAATAACCTCTGGCGGTTTTCTATCACCTTCTGCTTGTCTTCGAACCGGAAAGCAAAGTTGCCATCCGATTTGTCGGTAACCGCCTGCACAAGCTCTGGAAACTGGCTTAAAAGCTTAGATTGGATCATAACCTCATTATACTCCTCTTGCGTGGCTTTTACAGATTGCAAATGCCTGGCTTATAAGCTACAATTACCTCCAACACTCGTGTTTTAGGGTCCTTAGCTCAGTTGGCTAGAGCGTTTCCTTGACGTGGAAGAGGTCACAGGTTCGAGTCCTGTAGGACCCACCATCTAATGAGTGTTTTTAGTACACATTCGGCTCATACGACTCTCTAATTTGATCACCCGCGAACCCTACCCGGCTTAGATCAACCGAATCGGCCAACATTGCCCTGGCTATCTGCACACTACCCTTGCCAAAGCGGTTATTTATAATATCAAAGGCGTATGAGAGCCTGCTAAATCGGCTACTCTCCGGGTTAAGCGGCAGTTCTATTTGGTAGCGCTCGGTCAAATCAAAAAGCGTGATAGTTATCTTTCTTACAGGGCAAATCACCTTAAGTTTTTTTAACAACACATAAATATAATGGGCTATGTCGTGATCGCTATTAAAAGCTGGTAGGTTCTTAAGAGTAAATCCATCGCCCAAATGGTTGGTAAAGTATAAATGTAACAGTATTCCCCGAGCCTTTAGCTGCTTATTGCGAAGTCTGTAACCAAGAGTTGTGGCTATTTTTATACAAAACGTTGTAACCTCTGCCACAGTACTTGGTGGATTGGGCGTGGTTGTAACCTGGTGGCTCAGTGATTTCTGTGGTTTTGGTATGTCAAAATCCACTTCGTAGCCGCGCATGCGTAAATACCACTTGGAGCCCACCACCCCATAGAGTTTTTGGAGTGTTCGGTGTGAAGCTCGATAAAGATGCAATGGTGTGTCGATGCCTCTCGAGTAAAACTGGCGAGCCATACGCCAACCTACGCCGGTTAGATCTGTTAAATTGAGGTTTTTGTAGAACTTTTCGAGCTCTGTAAGCCCAATTGGCGTAAAACCATTGGGTTTTTGAGCGTTAGAGCCCATTTTACTAAGCCAAATGTTGGCCGACAGCCCTATAGAGCATAAAATGTGCTCGTTATAGCATTCTAAAAGTTGGGCTTTTATTGCTTTAGCTAAGCCAAAAGCCGCACTCTTAGTACGCATATAAGATGGCAGAATCATAAAGGCCTCATCAATGCTTTTGGCGCCAACATAGCAGCGAGTATCGTGCAAAATGGCCATAATTTGGTTGTGAATGTGTTTATAGGCGCCGTGGTGGCCGTTCATAAGCACGATTTCGGGACATTTGGCCTGCGCCTCAGCTACTTTGGTACCCGTTTTAACCCCAAACCGCTTGGCCTCGATCGATGCCGCCAGCACCGTAGCCCCACTACTTAGCCCCGCACAGACCCCCACTGGCCTACCCCGAAGTCTGGGGTCGTAAAACTGCTCAACAGATGCAAAGAACGAGTTCATGTCGATATACAAGACCTTATAAGGATCTCTGTTTTGAGTAAGAATCTTTTCGGGCCACATAGTATTAAATTAACAAACATAACCATAAAAAGCAAACACCACACGAACAGAGTCGGCATCATCCCGAACTTTATCCGGGATCTAGGCTAAATTTGTTGCGCTGTCCGCGCGGGACTTCTTTGTAGCCAAAGCCTAAAAAGTTTCACCCTTTCGGGTGACTATCTTTTGTCTTGGTAAAAGATAGCAAAACCGTTTGGCCTGTGCTGCGATCTAGCAGTACTTAGCCAGTCGCAACTTCCTGTTGCTGTGCGGTTCGCTAGCCAGCGAATTCTCGCAACAAGAGCGTTGTTTAATGGCCTCATTTGCTGATCTTGCAACGGCCTAATGGTTACAAATCGCTATTAATTACCCACCAAAAGTTAATCCACTGTTTTTTAGAGTTATACACTGGCTTTTTTATTAGTAGTATGACAATATATTGATATGAAGTGTATTTACTGTGGCTTTGGCTCTACCAGCATAGTAAATAGTCGCCGCACCCGCGGAGGCACCCAAACCTGGCGTAGGCATAAATGCGGTGATTGCGAACAGGTATTTAGTAGTTATGAGAAGCCTGAGCTCTCCACCATAACAATTATGCCTTCCAGGGGTTCAGAGAGGCCGTACAAGCGTTTTATACTCACCAGGAGTATACTTGAAGCTTTTGAGGGCAAACAAGACTACAGCACTGATCTAGACGCTCTGATAGACACGATTGAGATCAAACTTATTAGCTTGGGGCAATCTGAAATGCCCAGCAAACAGGTAGCAGTAGTAGCCTCGGAGTGCATTAAGCCAGTTAGCGCCCGCGCCTACATGCGCTATGTAGCCAACCACGCCGATAGCCTGCCAGACATGGTTTAGCTAATTATTTTTCTAGATTCTTAACCAGATAATGGCAAGGGTCGTTATGGTGAATTTCCTTACCATCACTATCCTTTTCTACCCAACTATCGATGTATTCACCATGCCCCCAGTCGTGGTAACCAAGCTTGTCATACAATGTCTTGGCGCGCGGATTATCCAAAGCAACTGCAAGTGCTACCTGTTTAAATCCTCTTTCCTTTGCGATAGCTTCAGCTTGTGCTATTAGTTGACGGCCAATACCGAGTGAGCGTTTTTCCGGTGGCCATACACCAATTGCGTTTAATTCAGGGGTGTCTGTTAAATATTGCTCCACACTTGGTTGATCGCTACCTTCCCATTTAAGGTTCAAGTGGCCCATTGGTACCCCATTTTGCCACGCAATAAGATAGCTGCTTTTACCTAACTTCTGTTGTTCAAATCGGTTCTCATGATACCCGGGAGCAGGAATAGCTTTATTAAGCAGGGCCAAATCGTTTTCGGTGCATAGCTTTATTTCAATCCGAGGCTCATCTTCTGGAGGCATAGGTTTTGATTCCATTACAACACTATAACAAAAAAGACCCATTTTCGCTGAATAGCGAAGGGTCTTTTTATCTAGCTATTAAGCTAACTAATTTACTTGTCTTCTTTTTTACCGCCCTCATCTGTTTTGGCTTCGGCCTTAGCCTCGCCACCGCCTTCGGCAGTAGCTTCACCGCCCTCTTCGCCCTCGGCAGCTTCGCCTTCAGCGCCTTCTTCTTCCGGCAACTCTTCGACAATATCTTCATCGAGAGCCTCGAGCTCTTCTTCGCTGCGAGGTGGATCAACCTTGGCAACTAGTTCCTCACCGTCTACCAGAACTTCGACGCCTTCGGGAATGTTAAGATCACTCACGTGAATGGCCTTTTCGAAGTCATCTAGACCAGATATATCGACCTCGATATTAGCCGGCAGCTTACCTGGCAGGGTCTCGATTTCAATTTCTTCGAGGTTGGTTAATAGCACGCCTTCTTGCTGATACACGGCTGGAGCCTCGCCCACAAAGTGCAACGGCACATTGGCTTTGATCTCTTGAGTCATGTTCACACGATAAAGATCGGCATGGGTTAGGTTGCCAGTTAGCGGGTCGCGCTCAACATCTTGAATTAGAATATTCAACGGCTGAGCATCGTCGAGTTTGAGAGCAATAATGGTGTTCTGACCAGCACTAGCAAACACTCGCTCGAAGGCATAGTGATCGAGTTCCACAGCTTGGTTGTCTTGGCTGTTGCCATAAACAATCGCCGGAATTTTGCCTTCCAAACGAAGCTTCTTGGTTTTTTTGCCAAAAACCTCACGGCTGCTGGCTTGCAGTGTAATCTGCTGTTGATTCATTAAATTTTCCTACTTAGCTGGTTTATGTATGAGGGCCTGATAGTCACCGCTACTCTGATTGAGGTAGCTGTAAAACTCGGCGATTTCACTTGAGCTTATGTGGTCGCGGTCGAGCAAGAGGCGCTTTTCGCGGGGTTTGAGATCGGTCCGCTGCTTAGGCTTGCTAACTGTGTTAGTTTGAGCCGCGTTGACCTGTAGATTGGTTAGAATGGTAGCCAATATTGGCAAGCTGCAGTCGTGACAGGTCAGCTGCATAAAGCAGTGCTCTTCAACCCTACCCAAGAAAATAATATCGCCGCCGCGGTAGGCCGCGCCACAAGATGGACATTTGTAAAATATGCGGAGATTTTTAATGAGTTCTTGTAGGTTTTTGCTGTTCAATGAAACGCCCTCTTCACGCACCATTGTAACACCTATACTACTTCTGGTCAATGTGTTTTAACTCATGAATAAATCACAGCTCAACTAGAGTATATTTGTGGCCGGTTTTTTTGATGATTTTTTCTAGCGCCGAAGCAGACATAAAAATAGTAGCGGTGTTTTCATTTGGGTGAACCCCAAGCTCGTCTTCGGCTAGTAAACTCTTATCGATAATAACTTCTACTTTGTCAGAACCGTCATGAAGCAAACCAAAAACCGATACAGCGCCTGGTGTTACACCAAGCGTCTCCGATAAGGTGGGCTCGTCTGCAAAGTACAATTTTTAGTATCAATCTCGGCGGCTAGCGCTTTCATATCCAGCCTTTGCTCGCCAGACATAATAACTAAGAGCTTCCTATCGCTACCTTTCTCTTTTAAAAGTAGATTCTTAACTGGGGTTTTGTCTTTGATATGCCGCATTGATTCGGCGACGGTAAACACTGCCGGGTGATCCAGCCAACGATACTTAATATTGGGGTCTAAAAACTCAGTGATCTCTTTTTTCATAGCTACTTTTGCCGGGCCTTAATGGAGGCCAAAGTGACCAGCAAAATAACCAAGATTATTACCAGCGCCAAAATGGCCAAAAGCTTCTCGGTGGTGCCGGCGAACACCGCCACCCCGCCAAATACCACACAGATGCTGTAAATAATAAACACCGCCTGGCGCTGGCTTAAGCCGACATCAAGGAGTAAATAGTGCAAATGCCCACGGTCAGCCCTAAACGGTGATTGGCCATGAATTAAGCGTCGAGTTACGGCCCACAGGGCATCGAGAATTGGCAGGCCCAGCACCAGGGCGGCTGTAGCCAACTTAGCGCCCGAAATAATCGACAGTATTCCTAGCGTCATGCCCAAAAAGTAAGCGCCTGAGTCGCCATTGAATATCTTGGCTGGGTAAAAATTATAGAACAAATAGCCCAGACAGCCGCCGGCCAAAATCAGCGCCATCAAGCCGGTATTGGGTTGGTTAACCTTGGCACTAATCGAGACCAAAAAAATCACAAAGGCCGCGATCGCCGCCACCCCACCCGACAGGCCATCTAAGCCGTCCAAAAAGTTCATGGTGTTGGTCATGGCAATCAGCCAAACCATAGCCAGCAAACTGGCAACATAGTTGATGGTGAAGGTGTGCGCCAACACCGTAACATGAACCACAAAGTTATTGAGTACAAAGGTGTTGCCAAAGGGGTTGGTAATAGCATCGATGCCAATGCCAAACATAACCGTAGCCACCAGGGCGGCCAGAGTTTGGACTGCCAGTTTAAGCCAAGGGCTAAGCCGCCAAATGTCGTCGGCCAAGCCAATCAAAAGTACCATGGTGGAGGCTATCAAGAGACCCAGAAACTGCCAGTTTACCCCTTTTAGCAGCACCAGACTCAAAACCACAAAGGCTATATAGATGGATATGCCCCCACCTCGGGCAATAGTTCGAGTATGAATTTTACGCTTTTCGCGGCTCGGTTTATCAACCGCGCCAATCTTGAAAGCAAGCTTTTTAACGTATGGTACCAGCAGCGCCGTCAAAATTAGACTGGACACAAAGCCAACAAAAAAGACTGTCATTTCTTAACCGCCTTCTCAGTAACAGTAAAGCCTAGGTAGCGACCCAGCATAAGACGGGTCTGGGCATCGATGGCTGCAAACGAGCCAAAGGCTATGCCGATTACTGGCATCAGTATCCACTGCAGCAGCATACTAACAAACTTAATGTGGTGATAGCGCGCTGGTTTGGTTGGCAATAGTAAGAAACTTATCCAAATGGTTATAAATATACCGGCCGTAGCAAAAGTCAGTAGTCGTGAAGCCACAACTGGTAGCTGGTGTGCTAGTACCTGCTGATTAAAACTAGGGTTCAAAAACAGTGGCGCCCAGGCCGCAAACGTAAGTAATACTGGCACCGTGGCCCAACTAAAATGGCCCTCAAACAAGCGACCAAACTGAACCAGCTTATTACCCCAAGGGATCTGCTTGTTTTGAATACTGTTTTTTACCATATAAGGTACGTCGCTAACACCATAGGCCCAGCGGCGCAGCTGTTTGTATTGAGCCAAGAAAGTCCGGTGGTACCTGGCAGCCAAAACAGCATCTTGATAGACCGGCACAAATAGCGGTTCGGCTACATGATCGCCATCGTAGGTAAAGTAAGTTCGCCAAAACTGGTGGCCGTCCTCAACTGGACTGGTAACACTCCAGAAGTCAGTATCGATTAGGGTTTGTAAGCTCTGGGCGTGGGTAGCAAAGTTACGTAGGCGTGGCGCTCGAATGCTTTCAATCATCGGCCAGATGGAGTTGCCCCAGGCTACGACTCGAATTGGCGCTGGTACATCCCAGATGTTGTTTAAAAACAGGGCAATTGGCTGGAACGATGTGTGCAAACGATTGGGATTTATGCAATAAGCATAGCTGAGCCGGCTCAGATACCGTTTGTGCAAACGGTTATCAGCATCGACCGTAGTTACTAGTACTTTCTCCGGATCAATAGCTTTCTTTTCAATGTAGTCCTTAACGGCTCGGCCAGCATAGGTAATATTGGGACCCTTGCCCCCACCTTTGAGCTCACCCGCAATATCGCTGGGATGGCAGACTGCCAAGTAGTCAGCAAATTGTTTGTGATATTTTTTTTGTAGCTCGCGAGCAGTCTTGGCCATAGCCTCGCCACCGCGCTGCTCATAGGCCATTACAAAAATCACCCGTGACATATCGTAGTCTGAATTTAAAATTGCATTTACCGATGGCTCAATTATCTCGGGTGGTTCGTTGTAGGCGGCCAATATAATTACTTGGTAAAGATCGTCGGGATTTAAAATTGTAGCCTCGTGGGACTCGAGCAAACGCAGCCGCTCAACCTCACCTCTAAGCCAGCGTTTTTTCTTGTTTAAATGAACTTGATTGACTCGCTGGTTGCTTTTTGGTGCCAGCTCGGCATACTCAGCCTCGGTCTTTTGGAGTGCCGCCGAAACATCTTTGAGCTGCCGCAAGTTAGCCTCCCAGTCTTGAGCAGTTATGTACTGCAATCGATTATAGCCACGAATTAGTGCCCAGCTCATACGCACCGATTTGAGTAACCACATAATATCGAAGGCAATTATAAGATAGGCCAACCCGACTGGTGCAATCAGGCTCAGGTAGATAGGACTCAAAATTACAGCCCAGCTCACAAAGCCCGGGATAATCTCCCACAGCCTATAAAACCAACGGCTGTCAGTGACTCTGTGTAGCTCAGCAGGTTTTTGACTGGTCTTAGCTTGAGCCATAGTTAACTGCTGTAAAACCAATTAATATTGCGCAAGCCAAGACCAACGCCATTAGGCTAACCAAGCTCAAGAATATGCTCATCAGTCGGTTACGTTTATGAATTAGAAAGGCAAAGAAGGTATTGATTGCAAATATTAACACACCGATAGCAGTTATCTCGTACAGCTGATACCAGTCACCTAACAGGTCAAAATTAGTAAGACTGCTAAAGCGTATGGGTACTTGGATCTCAGTGCTACGAATGTGGGTTAGCGACCAGCCAACCAAGAAAACCAAAAAAACAGCATTTAAGACTAATATGGCTAGTAACCAGCCGTCTTTAAAAACCTTGTTGCCACCAAGTTCAACTTTTAACCGTGTAATTGCTTTCATTTTGTTGTTCTAATTATATTCTTATGCGATCAAAAACGATACTTTTTTTGATGTAGTTCTCTAAACGATTTGGTAAGAGAGCGGAATTCTATTTGCCAAATCGAGAGGGAAAAACTAGGATTTTTACGATCAAAAACGCTACTGTTTTTGATCGAGAGGAATTTTTAGACATAGGCTGAAGTAAACAAACTTTGTTTGGGTGCGAAAGCCGAAATCTAAAAACGACGTGGAGCCGATGGTGGGAGTCGAACCCACGACCCCCGCTTTACGAAAGCGGTGCTCTGGCCAGCTGAGCTACATCGGCACATGTACTGTTGCTTTGCTATGCGATCAAAAACGCTACTGTTTTTGATCGACGATAGAGTTTTTAGATGAAAGTCGAAGCAACAAACTGGTGCTTGGGTACAAAGGCTGGAACCTAAAAACAACGTGGAGCGGGTAGCGAGAATCGAACTCGCGCTTCAACCTTGGGAAGGTCGCGTTCTACCACTAAACCATACCCGCTTAAGCTATAAAACGCCAGCAATCGGCGTTTTATATTTTAGCATATTTACAGATGTAGAATTAACTAATTCGTTTGCGCAAGCGTTTTTCGAGTTTGTGCCAAGCATCGTGCTCACTGGCTTCTTTTTCGTTCAAACTCAAAAAGAAGGCTCGGCCAAAGCCCCGTTTGGCTGGTTGGCGAGTATCAACTACATTGGGCGTGTTTAAAAACCGCACATGGGCGTGTGGTTTAACAACCCTAACTTTAATTTTTCTTGGTCTTGTAACCTGATAATGTGTTAGCATACGTGCGTTTGAGTACATTAATTGTTCATGTCCTCCTGTTTGTTTTTGTGGTTTGTTTTTGCCAAAGAGACAAAAAGAAAAACCACCCTTAAGTTGCCTAAGAGTGCCCTTCCGTTGTCTTTTGCTAGGTACTCCACCCTCACAAAAAAGACGCCCATTAGTATACCAAGCCTGTCAAACAATGTCAACAAGCTTATGCTAGCTAGTAAGCCATAAATATAGTATAATTTCCCAGATCCTTCGACCGAAGGCCGATTGCTCTTGAAAGGAGCGCATGATGGGTGGAGTAAAACACACCATTCCTCGGGGAGAAGAGGAAGTCCAGATCAAAGACCTGAAGGCGCGCTGCAACTTCTCGCGCTACTGGGTCAGCACCGACGATAGCTGGGTTTGCACCGAACCAGCCACCTCCCTGGTGCTGGTGCCAGATGCCCCTCGACAGGGCGGCAAGCCCAAGCTCCGTTGCGACGGCCATGAGGGCATGCTCACCACACTTGAGCAAGGCGTGGTTGTAAAGGCCCTGCCAAAGCCGTTGGCGGAGGCTTTGCTTCTGCAGTAGCCCAAGAAGTTGGCCCTCAAAGGGTCGCATCACCGCTCAAAACTGTCCCCGTGACGTCTACATCCGCAAACGCGTGTGTGGGCCCCTCCGGGGCCCATACTTTTATAGGACTAAAAAAGACCCTGCCTGGGGTCTTCGAACAATTCCTGGCGGGCCCGACCGGGAGGCGGCTAACGCCTTCTCCGCAAAGTGCTCGACAAATGCACCAACAAGCTTGCTATTTGTTCCGTGCGCCTTGCTCCACCAAACCTGCGGCTTCTCAACCAATCAAGCCAAACTATGAAAAATGAGCCACTTTGGTGGTGACTCACTATTCATGGCGGGCCCGACCGGGATCGAACCGGCGATCTCCTCCGTGACAGGGAGGCATGTTAACCACTACACCACGGGCCCTGAACCTGATAATTTTAACAGAAAACCCTAAATCGATCAATTCCCGCCTTGGCCTTAACTCTGGCGTTTCTCGTTATGCTTGATTTTTGTTCGTTTAGCTGGTATTCTAGTCGTCATCGATCCTCGACACTAAAGGAGAGCCATGAGGCAAAGAGCAGAAAGTTCAATCCGATACGCTCTTTACTTCAACGGTTTAGAGCGGACTCACACAGGCGTACCCGAGCGGGTACTCACCTGGTACTACAGGCTTTGGGGCATTGTCCTTGCGTATTTCTCGGTAGATTGGCATTCCGGCCGGTCGTTCCAAGAATTGCTAGATGAAGCCACCAACCGGGCAGAAGGCATGCTGCTTCGGCACGGGCAACTAGTGCTGATCGGTGCTAGTGCCGGCGGGAGCCTGGCAATGGGTGTTTTCGCGCAGTTGCGCAGGAAGTACCCCGAAGCAGACGTTCGAGCAGTAAGCCTTAGTGGTCGCTTACACGTTGGCAACCTAGACGATCTGGTGGCCACAGCCCTCCACCGTCCTGGCAAGAAGCCGAGCGTAGCCTTCATCGACTCAGTAAGGCACTGCAACGAAGAAGTTCTGCCGCTACTTACAGCCGCAGACAAGCAGCGCGCCATAACCTTCCGGCCGCTGTTCTTCGACGAAGCCGTCCCTCTGTGCACCATGGGAATCAGCGGTGTTGCAATGTTCATTGCGCCCATTGTCTACCATGTGCCCGGAATAGTCCTAGGTGCACTCAGGATCCCCTGGGTACTACCAAAAACGTAAGCCGTCCCCGAATCGTTTTCGTTTACCTAACGAGAGCGCCCCTTCGGGGGCGTTTCTCGTTTATAGGGCAAAATTAGCATAACAATTAATATTGACAGCAAAGCGCTAAATGCTGTATAGTTAATCTCGCTACTCTGGCGCTGGGCCAGATAACGTAGTCTTGAATTTCGAGGAGACCAAGTTGGATATTGACCATCTGCGGGACGGTTATGTCTTGTGTATGGCAGCGTTGGCTGTATTAGTCGCCATCGGTCTTCCGCTGACAATCCGAACGAGCCTGCGAGATCGCAGGAGAAGAAGGGAATTCCATGCTCAGAGAGCTCTTCGCCAACAGGCCAAGGCCACTCAGGTACATCGTCGGGAGTTTTCGCGACAAGCAGAGTGAACGACGTTGGCGACCCAGAGATCTGGTGAAAGCCCACAGGGTTTCACCGCCCCCGACGACGACAAGCCCGAGGGTCTCTTGATCTCACAGTAGCCCCAGCAGTACCCGCCCGAGTCTTAAAAGCCCGGGTGGCGCCACCAAAGATGCCTTGGAGATATCCGAGACAGACCAAGTGGCACCCCCGAATTATCAACAAAAGCCCCTCTTACTTTACCGAGGGGCTTTTGGTTTTAACTAAAACTATTACAACCAGCCGTTGCAAGATCGGCAAGCACAATACCAAAATGGGCTCGTATTGCGAGAATCTGCCGAAGCTAGGCAGACCGCACAGCAACAGCAGCCGGCACTTCTTTGTAGCGGAAAGTTGCCAAAGCTTCCGTCACAGGCTCAAATCTATAATCACAAAGCTGTCTTCACTTTCTGTTCTGCGGCAGAGACGGCACTCGTGCTCGAACAGAAGCGTTCAGCCAACTTTGTTTTCTGATTTTCGAATGCCGGAGAAAGCACTACTCGCTACGGCTGAAAGTACTGGCGTATGTTAGCCTTGTTGCGCTGATCCTGCAACCAGGAGTTAAGATCAACCCCCTTAATCAAGATATTGCTGGCTCGCACTTGATCACCATTCTTGTCGGTAACTTTGATAATGTGGTAGCCGTATTGGGTTTTCACCACCCCACTCACTTGGTCTTTTTCTAGAGAAAAGGCGGCTTTTTCAAATTCTGGGTCCATCTGACCTTTGCCAAAGAAGCCTAAGTCACCACCATTGGCGGCGCTACCATCTTGGCTGTATTTTTTGGCCAGTTCGGCAAAGTCGGCACCACCTTGAGCCTGTTTGAGTATATCTTGAGCTTGAGCCTGAGCTGGAGCGTTCAAGCTAGGGTCGTTCAGAATTTTATCGGCTAGTTTCTTTTGCAGCAAGCTATCTTTGATCTTGGCCTTAAAGTCGTCGATCGACCAGCCATACAGACTATTTAAGGTTTGCTTAACCTTATCGATGCCGCCGGCGTTTTGAACCAACTGATTGAACTGATCGGTCAACTCTTTGCTGCTAACCGAAACCTTATACTTAGCAGCAGCTTGCTGGATAATCAAATTGTCTTCGAGTTGGCCAATAATCTCGTTTTCGAGCTGTTTGAGCTTTTCTTTGCTGGCAGGATCATTTAAGTTCTGGCCCTGTGACTGATAGAATTTTTGAATCGAGGCTAATTCGAACAGATACTGGTTATAAGTAGCCGTGTTCCAAAGGATGTTGCCGTTCACACTAGCTACGGGGTATGGAATAACCTTACTAATAATCTTAACTGCACGGGCACTCGACTTGTACTTGTAAATTAAAATTCCAAAGGTCGTAAGCAGCAAAATAATTGCCAGTACCACACCCACAATAACCATGGTAATGGTTTTTTTGTTGCGGCCATGTTTTATACCAAACTTTTGCAGTTTTTGTTGAAAGTTTAGGTTGGCTTTACCGCTAGCCTTGCTGGTCTTACTAACTTTTGTGCTTTGGACTTTTTTGTTTGTAGATTTAGTGTTTTTACCTTTTATATCGGGATCCTTGGGCATTTCCTTGGTTCACTCCATACTGAATTATTATAATTATCATTGTAGCTTATCTGACCCCGGTTTGTCGACCATCTGGTTGCCGGGTTCTTTAAACTAAAACGGAACAAGCCTTACAATTAGGTTGCAAACTAACAACTTAACGAAAGGACTTGTTCCATGTATACATTACTAAATTTACCTCAGGATAACCAGGAGTGTGTTGAGCTGGTGGTACATCAACTC
>JACPPH010000005.1 GCA_016191105.1 Candidatus Saccharibacteria bacterium | reverse complement strand
GAGTTGATGTACCACCAGCTCAACACACTCCTGGTTATCCTGAGGTAAATTTAGTAATGTATACATGGAACAAGTCCTTTCGTTAAGTTGTTAGTTTGCAACCTAATTGTAAGGCTTGTTCCGTTTTAGTTTAAAGAACCCAAGTGTCTAGTTCTGCTTTTTTATGTCTAATTGTATCAAAAAAGCCCCTTTCGGGGCTTCTCTGCTTTGTTTTACATCTTGATTTCGATATCTACGCCAGCTGGCAAGCTCAGGTTCATCAACGAGTCAATTGTTTTAGGTGTGGGCTCGGTGATGTCGATCAGTCGTTTGTGAGTGCGCATCTCGAACTGCTCGCGCGCGTCTTTAAAAACAAACGGGCTGCTCAAAACCGTGTACTTACTCTTCTCGGTTGGTAGCGGGATAGGCCCGGCTACATTGGCACCAGTTCGCACTGCGGTATCAATAATCTGCTTGGCCGACTGATCGATAATCTTGCTATCGTAGGCCTTGAGCTTGATCCGGATGCGTTGTTTTTCGGTTTTTTCTGGCATTGTTGTAAGGTGCTTTGGTTAGTTGGAGTTTACTTGCTTGAGTTATTTACTTATTTTCGTTACGACTCCAGAGCCTACGGTGCGGCCACCTTCGCGAATGGCGAAGCGTTGACCCTCATCCATGGCGATTGGAGTGATTAGTTTAACCTTTACGCTGATGTTGTCGCCAGGCATAACCATCTCGGTGCCTTCTGGTAGCTCAACTTCGCCAGTTACATCGGTAGTTCGGAAGTAAAACTGTGGTTTGTAGCCCTTGAAGAATGGCGTGTGTCGACCACCTTCTTCTTTTTTGAGCACATACACTTCGCAGTCGAATTCAGTATGGGGAGTAATAGTGCCTGGCTTGGCCAAAACTTGACCGCGCTCAATGTCTTCGCGCTCTACACCACGAAGCAGTACGCCAACGTTGTCGCCAGCTTGACCTTGGTCTAGAAGCTTTTTAAACATCTCTACACCAGTTACCACACTCTTGGTGGTGTCTTTAATACCTACAATTTCAACTTCTTCGTTAACCTTAACTACACCGCGCTCAACACGACCGGTGGCAACTGTACCACGACCTTTAATTGAGAACACGTCTTCGATCGGCATAAGAAATGGCTTGTCGAGATCGCGTACTGGGTCTTCAATGTACTCATCCATTTTGTCTAGGAGTTCTTGGATGGTTTTTTCGTTGTCGGCATCGCCTTCGAGAGCCTTAAGAGCCGAGCCCTTAACAACAGGGGTTTTGTCTCCTGGGTAGCCGTATTTGTCCAGCAGTTCGCGGATTTCAACTTCGACTAGTTCGGCTAGTTCGGGGTCGGCCATGTCCATTTTGTTCATGTACACCAGGATCTGCTTAACACCTACTTGGCTGGCAAGCAGAATGTGTTCGCGAGTTTGAGGCATAGGACCGTCGGCAGCGCTTACCACCAAAATGGCGGCGTCCATCTGAGCGGCACCAGTGATCATGTTCTTAACATAGTCGGCGTGACCAGGGCAGTCGACGTGAGCGTAGTGGCGCTTGTCGGTTTCGTACTCCTGGTGGCTAGTTGCAATAGTAATTCCACGCTCTTTTTCTTCGGGAGCGTTATCGATCTCAGCGTATTTGCGAGCCTCGGCCTTACCTGATTTAGCCAAATATGTAGTGATCGCTGCGGTCAGCGTAGTTTTACCGTGGTCAACGTGGCCAATAGTACCAACATTGACGTGGGTTTTATCGCGCTTAAAATCTGCCATTTTTTCTCCTAATTCCTCGGTTAGATTTAGTAATAAATTTTGGGCAATATAAAAAATGCCCTTTTATTTAGACTTGTTTATTATATGTGCAATCTTGCAGTTTGTAAAGGCTTTTTTAACAGCATTGTTCTTGGTCATTAATGGCTATGACCCCCACCCCGCAAAGGAGTGAGAGCCATTTAGCCGTGAGCGATTGATCAGGAGGCTACTGGTGGATCTGGCTTGTCGTCGAACATGCGCTGAGCCACCTCCTCGTTGGCAATGCGGTTGCGGAGTCGTTTGAGCGACCCTGGATCAGCTGGTTTGCCCGTCCCTTCGGGCATATGGGCTGAGGGGTGACGGGTCGGATCGGGATGGTCTGGGCTCGGCTGCCTCGAGGGCTTTCGCCCCGTTAGCTCCTGTACCTCGGCCATTAACACCTGGCGAACCCTGGGGTTATCTAGGTCTGCCGGCTCCGCTACATCAACTTCGAGTTGCTCCAGAAGATCAGCTGTCTGGCGAAGAGCTCGAATCAGATCGGCGCGATCTAGCTCAGAGTCCTCGGCCAGAGCCGCCAACTTGTCTTCGGTAGTTACTTCTTCGGATGCTGCTTTGGGCGTATCGTCGTTCGGCATTCGGGTCTCTCTTTCGGTAGAGCCGACACTGACAATACTCCGCTTCCCTGCCCTAAAACATCCGGGCAGCCCTCACAACCGTTCTCACGGAGTGTGGTCGGTATTATTCGCCAATTTAGCAAAAAATACAAGCATAAACGAAAAAGAGCCCGCGAGGCGGGAACGTCATTGGTGTGACTTCTCTTTTCCTCGCAGACAATGTGTGGTATCGACCCCAGACCTATTGCTTTGAATGTGTCTCCGCGTAGTAGGCAGCTGCCTCTTCATGAAGACCCTCCACCAGCGGAAAGCCTGGATGATCGTTGGCTTGCATCCACAGGATCGTCTCGGCACACATACCAGGAGTGGTTACTGGCGTTGTGTAATGATGGTTGTCGCTGCTGGATTGGCGTTCTTCGCGAAACCGCGCGGCAATCAGCCGCTCGAGATCCTTCAGGGAGCGGCATTCGGCGGTCTTTCCAGACAGAACCTGCTCGATCCCCCACGCAACGGTCTCATTCCAGTCGTGTGGTTCCAATGTAGAGGGCATTGCGCCTCGCTTTCGGAGCTAGTCGGTCAGTAACATTATAACAAAAAAGACCCTAAGGTCTTTTTCGGAGATCCCAGATCAAGTCCGGGATGACTAAGAGGGAGTTTACCTTCCCTCCTCCCTAGCAGCAGTATATTTACCCTTAAGCTCTTCAGCCACATTACCAGGAACTTCGGCGTAGTGATCGAATTCCATGCTGTAAGCCGCACGGCCTTGGGTCATAGATCGCAAGCTGGTGGCATAGCCAAACATTTCGGCTAGCGGCACAAAAGCATCAACCACCTTGGCGCCCATGCGGTCTTCCATTTGCTCTACTCGACCGCGTTTGGCATTGATGTCGCCAATTACATCGCCCATAAACTCCTCGGGGGTAATAACCTCGACTTTCATAACTGGCTCTAGAATGGCTGGTTGAGCCTTACGCACACCTTCTTGCAGGGCCATGGAGCCAGCAATCTTAAAGGCTATTTCTGAGGAGTCGACTTCGTGATAGCTACCATCGTAGAGCTTGCAGTGAATATCTACCACAGGGTAGCCGGCCAACACACCGTTTTGCATGGCTTCTTTTATGCCTTGTTCGACGGGATTGATGTATTCTTTGGGGATTACGCCACCTACAATGGCATTCTGAAATTCAAATATCTTGCCTTTGTCGTCTTCTTCTGTTTTGACTAAAGGACTGAGCTCGAGCCAAACATGACCGTATTGACCACGACCACCAGATTGTCGCACAAACTTGCCCTCGACCTGGGCAGTGCCCTTAATAGTTTCACGGTAAGCCACTTGCGGTCGGCCAACGTTGGCCTCAACCTTAAACTCGCGTTTCATACGATCAACAATTACTTCGAGGTGGAGTTCGCCCATGCCGTCGATAATGGTTTGGCCGCTGTCTTCGTCGGAGTGGACTTTAAATGTAGGGTCTTCTTCGGCCAGACGACTCAGGGCAATACCCATCTTTTCTTGGTCGGCCTTAGTTTTGGGCTCGATGGCAATACTAATAACTGGCTCAGGGAAGGTAATGCTCTCTAGGACTACAGGGTGCGAAGGGTCGCACAGGGTATTGCCCGTAACGGTGTTTTTAAGCCCGACAGCGGCAGCGATTTCGCCAGCAAATACTTCTTTTACCTCTTCGCGTTGGTTGGCATGCATGCGCAAGATTCGCCCAATACGCTCTTTTTCACCGGTGCTGGGGTTTAGAATGTAGCTGCCCGAACTAAGGGTGCCCGAGTAAACGCGAAAGAACGCCAGCTTACCCACAAATGGGTCGGTGGCAATTTTAAAGGCCAGTGCGGCAAACGGAGCTTCGTCGCTTACCTGCAGCACCTTTTCGTCACCCGTCTTTTCGTCGACTGCTAGTGGTGGCGTTATATCGAGCGGGTTTGGCAAGTATTCGGTAACAATGTCGAGCAGTTTTTCAACAATCACCCCGCGACCATCACCACCAGATACGATAAAGAAGTCACCACGCAGTACACTTTTGCGAATACAAGCTTTGATTTCGTCGTCGGTAAGTTCGGTGCCTTCGAGATATTTTTCCATTATGGCATCGTCGGCCTCAACTGCAGCCTCAATAAGGTGGCGTCGATAGTTCTGGGCCTTTTCTTTCATGTCATCGGGGATTTCGCCCTCTACCAACTCCCTGTCGACATATTCTTTGTAGGTGTAGGCCTTCATAGCAATCAGATCAATCACGCCGCTTATCTCTTGTTCAAAGCCAATTGGTAGATGAATTGGGTAGGCGTGTTTGCTCAAGCGCTCATGAATGCTTTCGAGTGATTTATAAAAGTCACCGCCAGTTTGGTTTATCTTGTTAATAAAGCAAATGCGCGGCACGCCGTATTTGTCGGCCTGGCGCCAAACAGTTTCGGACTGTGGCTCTACACCCATTTTGCCGTCAAAAACCGTAACCGCACCGTCGAGCACACGAAGGCTGCGTTCAACCTCGACTGTAAAGTCGATGTGCCCCGGGGTATCGATAATGTTTATGCGCTTGTCTTTCCAAAAACAAGTTGTAGCAGCACTGGTAATGGTAATGCCACGCTCGCGTTCTTGTTCCATCCAATCCATGGTAGCCTCACCTTCGTGAACCTCGCCAATCTTGTGCACCCGGCCAGTGCGATACAAAACACCTTCGGTTACGGTGGTTTTACCGGCATCGATGTGGGCAATAATACCAATATTACGTGTGTCTTCTAAACTATATTCGCGCGCCATAAATTATCCTTTTCTCCTTTGTCATCCTGAGTGTTAACGAAGGATCTCAGAGATTCTTCACGTTCGTTCAGAATGACAGGTTAACTGTAAAGCAAACTTAAAAACTGCCGCATGCGGCTTTTGAGCTAGTATAGCAAATTTAGCCAACAGATACAAGTGGCTGGGTCTAATCTGTTGACTTTTAACTCTTTTATGTTAATATGTAATCTGTTCGCAAGAATGTTTCCTACAACTCCGGGAGGAGGTGAAAACGTGCTAACTAAATCCCGCGCGCACCACGAGGCCATGCATTATGTCGACCTCTGTCGCCAGGGTGGTCTAGCGTTTGCGCTAGATCTGGCAAAGTTGGTCGATAGCAGTGTTGCGCCTCACGACGTAGACACCAGCTACCACGAGATCGAGGGGTGGCTGGTTGCAAGTGGCAAGAAGTATTGGAGCCTGGTCTCCGATACCGACGCTGATGAGTCAAAGTCGTTGGCTGTCGTTTGGCTACTCAAGCTGATAGATCTGTTGGTGAGCTCGCAACTGCTCATCCACCCGCAGCTACAGCTGGTGCTCGACCAGATCGATATCACCAAAGACGATCTGCAAGAAGAAGCTTTTCGCCACCATGAGCAACACTCGCTCGACCACATAGACATCCAGCAGTCCAAGTAAGCCCATCCGACTACAGAGGAGGAAGCAGATGGGAAAACAGAAAGTAGCCACACTCAAGGGAGCGGCCAAAGTAAAGCACAGCGGTAGCCCGCTGTTGCCAGGCACAGGCTCAATCTTCGGCCGAATCTGCAACAACGATGACCTGGTGAAGAAGGTCGTTGTGGCTTCGCCGAAGTCAGCTGGTCGCGATCCGAAGACTCGATTTGAGATCGGCGAGGTGGCTAGCACGATCCGCCCCGTCGAAATCAACGTCTTCAGCAATCATGGCAAACAGCTGTGGACCGTGCAACCTCAACAGCCTGTCGTGGACGAGAAGGATCCCCAGAAAGCCGAGAGGGCCCTGCGTGAGGCCGAATGCAAACTCATGAAGGAGCTCGAGGAGTTCCTGAGGGAGGAGGTCAGGCGCGTAAAGAACTGAGCCATAAGCGAGCGAACGCAACATCGCCCCGATCGAGACCGGAGACCCCGGCTTCGGCCGGGGCTTCTCCATTTATATGCAATTATTTATAAGTTAGTTCGGCAAAAAATCTGTCTTTTTGTTTACGGCTGGCCAGCTTCACTAAATCATGCAGGGCCGCCATATGCGGCTTGGTTTTAAAATCCTCGCCTGGTTTAGACCAAAAGATCTTGCCATAGTGTGTCTCGGTCTTCATATTCCCGGTCGGGTTTTTGCCATAAAACAAGTGGAAACAAATCTGGCTCACTGGCTTGCCGTCTTCGTGCATAATAATATAGCCATCGCCCTTGTGGGTTAATTTGCATTTAAGGCCTGTTTTTTCGAGTAACTCACGTTCGGCCGCCTCGTTAACCGTTTCGCCCAAGTGGAGTTTGCCGTAGGGAAAGCCAATTTGATTAATCAGCGGCTGGTGGTTGCGCTTATATAATAACCAATTCCCCTCTTTGTTCTGTACTGCCACCAAGGTAACTATCTTGGGTTGCCGCCGAACTTTTAGAGTTTTGAGGTTAACTTGGTCGGCATAGAGTTTGCCCTCGGTGGTAAGCGAATACTCCCCGGTTGGTTTTTTTTCGACCAAGCCTTCGCGAATCAGGGCTCGCAAGTGATACATAAAGTGATTACTCTCAATATCTACCGGTTTGAGTTGAGAAAACCGGAGGCTTTTGGCGCCTATTAGTTTGGCCAGGATTTCTTTTTGAATTATGTGCATCATTACACTCAGTGTAGCACAGTGGGTGTGACAATTAAGTCAATGATTTTGACTCAACTTAAATTACGTCAAAAGGTCTAGTCTAGAAGGTTAAATTGATCGGACTTATGCTATGGGCGTACCTTGAAAATTAGTTCGTAGCTCAAAACGTCAATTAATTTTTTTTTGAAATTTTAAGCAAGGAGATTTAAAAATGATACAACTATACGACCTAGTTGCTCTGCAAACTGTCAAGCAGTTTATAGAACAGCTCGACCAAAACAACCAACAAGCTAAAACCGAAGTTTCGACCCACCGAGTGATCGACACGGCAGTACAAGCTTACAACCAACAGCTCCGACAAATAGTAATAAAGTCGTTAATCGAACACGGGCTGGGGCTTTGCACGGTCGACGCCTTCATAACCCACCTAGTGCCAGAGAGCCAATTACAGGTAGTGCACGTGCAAGGCCGGCCCGAAGAAGTCTACACCACCTGCCCCGATTGCAAACTGCCCGAACACATTGACGTCATTGTAGATATGCCCGAGCTAGCCGTTCGTGAGGTCTGGACTCAAAGCATAGGCACCGACTTTTGGCCCCCAGCCGTTACTCAGTGGGCTGAAGCACAAGGCCTGCCCCAACCAGTCCGGGTTGGTGCTAGCAAGAATTAAACTTGAAGAAAGGAAGTAGAGTCATGCCACGCAAACAATCCACGCTCGACCCCCAGTCACTCTTCGCCGCACTGTCGCGCACCAATGATGTGCAAATGGCCAAGCGCTTGGGAGTGTCGCGCGAAACCGTGAACCGGTGGCGACACGGCAAGCACCGTATTCGCATAGATACAGCCAACCAAATCGCCACTAGCCTCAACCTACACCCCATGAACATTTGGGGCGATGAGTACCTGATCAACCTGCTTTGACCGACAGAGGAGAAACTCGTGTATATGTACATAGTCAAAGCCCTCGAAGAACACCCCGAAGGCCTGACGGAAAAACAACTCAGAGATTTGTATAAAGAGTGGTGCTCAACCCTTGAGCCAAGCCAAATCCCGCGTGGAAGCGCTGCCATGCACAGCACAGACTCCATTAGCGGATTCGAGCAAACCCTGCGTAGAATCCAGGAGTCATTCGGTCCTATCGTTGACTACCGCAGCGATATTCGCCGATATGTCGCTCACCCCGACTATGTTCAGCGTCTGAGCTTGTCAAAGAGAGACTACAGGCTCAACTACAAGCTGGTGGTGGTTGTGGTTTGCTGCCGGTGCGAGCGTCAGGTGCTCGAAACTGATATGGACGAACACGACAAAATCTGTCCTGTCGTCAAAAACTGAAGCCCCGACGGGCACCCGATTCGTCGGGGCTCGTCGCACTCTACATTAAGATAAGGCACTTTTTCAGTAATGAAGTACAAGGCATGCAAAAACCGCAAGCATGAGTCGTAGTAGACCTACGGTGAATGTCTTGCGGTTTTTGCTATAACGCCGTAATTCGTTCTGAAAATGTGCCGCTAGTAGCGGGCAAAATGAGCGAAGGCTTTGTTGGCTTCGGCCATCTGGTGAGCATCTTGCTTCTTCTTAACAGCATCGCCCTCATTGGCATAGGCCGAGGCTAACTCGTTGGCTAGTTTTTTGTCGAAACTCTGGCCCTTTTTAGTACGAGCACTGTCTAGAATCCACATGAGCGCATAGTGAACCTTGCGATCACCCTTAACTTCCATTGGCACCTGGTAGTTGGCGCCACCAATACGTTTACTTTTAACCATCACCTGTGGGCTGACATTCTTAACCGCGGTTTCGAGCACTTCGACCGGTTCTTTTTTAACCTTAGCGCTAGCACTTTCAATTGCACTATAAACTAAGCGTTCGGCAAGTTGCTTTTTACCATCAAACATTACCTTGTTGATGGTCTTGGTAACCAGCACACTTTGGTACTTAAGATCTGGAGTAATTTCGCGTTTGAGAGATTTGGTAGTTTTGCGTGGCATTTCTTAATTAACCCTTTTTCTTGTCTAGCTTAGTGCCGTATTTGCTACGCCCACGTTTGCGATCGGCCACACCAGCGGTATCGAGCGCACCGCGCACAATGTGATAGCGCACCCCACCAAGGTCTTTAACCCGGCCACCGCGCACCAGCACCACGGAGTGCTCTTGCAGGTTGTGGCCTTCGCCAGGAATGTAGGCCGTAACCTCCATGCCGTTGGTTAGGCGCACACGGGCGACCTTACGAAGAGCCGAGTTTGGTTTACGCGGAGTTTGGGTGTAAACCTTAACACACACCCCACGCTTAAACGGCGAGTTTACCGGTCGAGTCTTAACCTTAAGAGCATTAAAACTCTTACCAAGGGCTGGCGATTTGGTTTTGCGAACCTTGTCGGTTCGTGGCTTACGGATTAGTTGGTTAATTGTTGGCATATACAAGTAGTGAGTTTATCAGATTTAGGCCGCAGGGTCAAGATTACTTATCGTCCTTGTCGGCATTACGAAAGCCCGTGCCTACTGGTATGAGTCGGCCGATAATCACATTCTCTTTCAGACCATGCAAGTGATCTTTCTTGCCACGCATAGCAGCTGTAATTAATACGCGAGTGGTTTCTTGGAACGAAGCGGCACTTAGCCAACTATCTGAGCCGGTCGAGATCTTAGTAATTGGCAACAGCAATTGCTCGAAGGTAGCCGGTTTGTCCTTCTTGGTAATGGCTTGCCGGTTTTCTTGCATAAGCACAGTTTTGCTAACTACATCGCCCGAGATAAAGCTGGTGCCGTTGGGCTCTTCAATGCGAACTTTGCTAAACATCTGGCGAATAATTACCTCGATGTGTTTGGCCGCAATAGCCTGACCTTGACTGAGGTAAATAGCCTGAACTTCGTCGATAATGTAGCGCTGTACGGCTTCTTCACCCAGTAGCTTAAGCATATCTTGCAAGTTGACCGAGCCTTCTGTCAGTCGCTGGCCAGCCGTTACTAGGTCGCCGTTTTTGACTTCGATATTTACATACTCACCCAGGCTGTATTCGCGACCACCGCCACCTTCGTGCACCAACTCGATGGCAGATTTGCCAACCTTAACCGTACCAGCAGCACCGGCTTTTATGGTTTTGCGGCCGGTTTCGGCCTTAGCCAATAGCTCGCCGCGGGTTACATGGGCGCCAGTTTTAATCTGCGGTTTCATGCCGGTTAGGTCATAGGTAGTGACTTTTTGATCCGCTGGCAACACAGTTACTATTTGCTTGCCCTCGCTGCGCTTAATCTGCACCACGCCATCGAGCTCGGCCAATATGGCTTGGCCTTTGGGTGAACGAGCCTCAAAGATCTCTTCGACACGCGGCAGACCCTGGGTGATATCTTCAGCTGCAATACCGCCAGAGTGCATGGTGCGCATGGTTAGCTGAGTACCTGGCTCGCCAATACTTTGGGCGGCCATAATACCCACGGCCTCACCAGGCTGAACTGGCTCGCCGGTAGCCAAATCAACACCGTAGCACTTCTTGCACACCCCCCATTGGCTTTGACACTTTAAGATCGAGCGAATTCGAACCGAATTCAAGCCAAGCTCGTCGATCTTCTTGGCAGCCTGGTCGTCAATTAATATACCGGCTTTTACTAGCACTTCTTTGGAACTAGGATCGATAATTTTTTCTAAAGCGGTACGGCCAGCAATCCAGCTCGATAGGCCCTCTTCGCCAGCAGCTAAGGCTTCAGAACGAGTTACTAAGTAGCCGGTCTTGTCGCCACAGTCGTCTTCGGCAATTACAATATCCTGACTAACGTCGACCAGACGCCGGGTTAGATAGCCCGATTCAGCGGTTCGTAGAGCAGTATCGGTAAGGCCCTTGCGCGCACCGTGGGTTGAAATAAAGTACTCTAACACCGACAAACCATCTTTGTAGTTGCTGCGTATAGGTAGCTCAATAGTTTGGCCGGTTGGGTTAAGCATTAAGCCCAACATGCCAGCCATCTGATTCACCTGAGCCATGGTAGCACGGGCGCCTGATTCCATATCAATAGCCAAGGTTGAATCACTATCTTCAAGCGATTTGACTAGCTCGGCCTCAACCTTTTCACCAACTTGCTTCCAGGTGCCGATGGTACGGGCCCGACGTTCTTCGTTGGTTATTAGACCCTGTTCATACTGCTTTACATATTCCACAATCTTCTTTTCACCCTCAGCGATTAACCCATCGCGGGTTTGTGGCACCACCAGATCGTCGGCACCAATTGACATGCCCGAAAGCGTGCTGTAGCTAAAACCGAGAGTCTTGATATTGTCGGCAAGCTCGGCAGTAGCCTCTTTGCCCAGCTTGGCAAAAACTTCGGCCATGATTTTTTTAAGCTTGGCTTTGTTTAGGGTTTCGTTTACAAACTCAATACCTTCTGGGAGGGCTTCGTTAAATATTAGTCGGCCAACAGTGGTGTCGACCAGCTTACCATCAATTCTCACCTTAACAGCAGCCCGCAGGTCTACCGCACCATCTTGATGTGCCAAAATAGCCTCTTTGGCATCTGAAAAGATCTTGCCGCTGCCCTTTTGTCCGTCCTTAACACTAGTTAAGAAGAATGAACCTAGTACAATGTCTTTGCTCGGCTTGACTACCGGGCTGCCATCGGCTGGTTTAAGCAGGTTAATACGGGAAAGCATAATCTCGCGAGCTTCGGCTTGTGCAGCTTCGCTCAGCGGTACGTGTACAGCCATTTGATCGCCATCGAAGTCGGCATTAAAAGCCTCGCAAACCAGTGGGTGCAGTTGAATAGCCTTACCTTCGATCAGCACCGGCTTAAAGGCCTGAATGCCCAGGCGGTGCAGGGTAGGCGCACGGTTTAAGAGCACATGTTTGCCGGCAATGACTTCATCGAGCGTATCCCAAACTTCATTGCGCGCACGTTCAATCATGCGGCTAGCACTCTTCACATTGTGAGCATAGCCTTGTTCGATTAACTTACCGATAACAAACGGTTTAAATAGCTCGAGCGCCATCATTTTGGGCAACCCACACTGATCTAGCCGCAGATGGGGCCCAATAACAATTACGGAGCGGCCCGAGTAATCAACCCGCTTACCCAAGAGGTTCTGACGAAAACGCCCCTGTTTACCCTTGAGTAAATCAGTTAAACTCTTGAGTTTCTTTCGACTACCGGCAGCCGAAACAGCTCGATCACGACGGGCGTTGTTGTCGATTAGAGCATCGACAGCCTCTTGCAGCATTCGCTTTTCATTGCGGCAAATTACTTCTGGCGCCTCGAGGGCATAAAGCTTCTTAAGGCGGTTGTTGCGATTAATAACCCGGCGGTACAGATCGTTAAGATCTGAGGCGGCAAAGCGACCACCATCGAGCTGCACCATTGGACGCAGATCGGGTGGAATAACCGGCAGAGTGGTAATAATCATCCATTCGGGCCGCAAGTCAGCCTTCATAAGACCCTCAACCGATTTAAGTCGCTTTAGGGCTTTCTTTTTCTTTTGACCCACACTGGCCTCGGCTTCGGCTTGCAAGTCTTTGGCTAATCTTTTGAGATCAACTTCTTCGAGCAACTGACGAATAGCTTCGGCGCCGATGCTGGCACGAAAAACCTCGCCAAATTTTAAGTTGAGCTCACGGTAGCGGCTTTCTGGCAAAAGCTCGTATTTTACTAGGCTGGCCAGGTCTGTTTTGGCACCTTGATAGGAGTTTTCTAGCTCTTCGAGTTCATGTTTTACGTCGTCGCCTGCACCAGGGGCGTTGGCTGATTTCAGCTTGTGTTTTTTAAGCACATCGGCCTGCCGGGATTTATAATCAACCTCTAAATCCTTGAGGGCCTTGGTTTTGGCAACCTCGTTTACCTCGGTAACAATAAAGTTGGCAAAGTAAACCACGCGCTCTAAATCACGCACGCTTAAATTTAAAATTAGGCTGACGGCCGATGGTGTGCCACGCAAGAACCAAATATGAGCAACCGGCACGGCTAGTTGAATGTGGCCCATGCGCTCACGTCGTACAATGCTGCGGGTTACCAGCACGCCGCATTTATCACAAACAATGCCTTTGTAACGAATGCCTTTGTATTTACCACAATAACATTGCCAGTCTTTGGTTGGGCCAAAGATTTTTTCGCAGAACAAACCGTCTTTTTCGGGTTTTTGCGTGCGGTAATTAATGGTCTCTGGCTTGGTAACCTCGCCATGCGACCATTCTGCCATATGATCTGGCGAAGCCAGGCTCAAAGTAATGGCATCGAAGTCGGTAATTGGCTGGTCGTGAAGCGGCGTAGCGGTCTTGTTGCTTTGGTTATTAGGAGTTGTGGCGGCCATTATTTTTCTCCTTCAGTTTCATTAGCTAATTTTTTATGGCTTTGGTTTTCGGCTAAAGCCTCAAATTCATCGCCAGCTGGTCCATCCATATCAACTATAGCCTCACCTTCAACCGCTTCACCAACCAACAAGCCGTCTTCGGCCAGGTCTTTGGCTTCGGCGTCTAGCTCATCGGCAATTACCTCTTCGGCATCAACAACCTGATGAGTGCGCTCAAGATCAACCGCTAGAGCTAAGCTCTGCAGCTCTTTAACCAAGACATTAAACGACTCTGGAATGCGAGGACCTTTAATTTCTTCATTTTTAATAATCGCCTCATAGGCCTTGGATCGCCCAATTACATCGTCGGACTTAATGGTCAGAATCTCTTGTAGGGTGTGCGAGGCACCATAGGCTTCTAGAGCCCAGACTTCCATCTCGCCAAAGCGCTGGCCGCCCATTTGGGCCTTACCACCTAGCGGTTGCTGGGTAACCATGGCGTACGGTCCGGTTGAGCGAGCATGAATTTTATCGTCAACCATGTGGTGAAGTTTAAGCATATACTTGTAGCCAATCGTGGTACGCTCGGCAAATGGTTCGCCTGTAAAGCCACTTAGCAGCTGGGTTTTACCGTCTTCTGGCAAACCAGCCTTTTTAAGCTCGTCGCGAATTTGCTTGAGACTGACGCCATCAAACACCGGCGAGGCCACCTTGTAGCCCAAGCAAGCAGCGGCCCAGCCCAAGTGCGTTTCTAGTACCTGGCCAATATTCATACGGGCACCAACGCCAAGTGGGTTCAAGATAATATCTACTGGTGTGCCATCCTTGGCATAAGGCATATCCTCGATTGGCAAAATCTTTGAAATTACTCCTTTATTGCCGTGTCGGCCGGCCATTTTATCGCCCACCGAAATTTTGCGCAACTCGGCTACCGAAACGTAAATTTGCTCTATCACACCAGCCGCCAGATCGTCGCCACTATCACGGCTTAAAATCTTAACATCTACCACCTTGCCGGTGGCACCGTTTGGCAGTCTCAGGCTGGTATCTTTAACATCACGAGCCTTCTCGCCAAAAATGGCTCGTAGCAGTCGCTCCTCACTGCTTAGATCGGTCTCACCCTTGGGCGTAATCTTACCAACCAATATATCGCCTGCCGTTACTTCGGCGCCAATCCGAACAATGCCGGTGTCGTCGAGATCGCGCAGCGAATCCTCAGATACGTTTGGAATGTCGCGAGTTACAACTTCTGAACCAAGCTTGGTGTCGCGCACATCGATTTGGTGAGTCTCAATGTGGATCGAGGAGTACCGATCATCTTGCACCAAGCGTTGCGAAATAATGATCGCATCTTCGTAATTCAAGCCCTCGAATGGCATAAAAGCTACCAACACATTCTGACCGAGTGCCAGCTCGCCATCGACAGTGCTCATGCCATCGGCTAATAGGTCGCCCCTTTTTACCTTCTGGCCACTCACCACAGCCGTACGCTGATGAATGCAAGAGCCATTGTTTGAGCGCACGAAATTAATAAGCGAATAGGTTTTGCTTGATCCGGTTTTGTATTTGACCGTAATGCTGTCAGCTGAGGCCGAAGTTACTTCGCCATCGGTTTCGGCCAAAACCACCAGCCCTGAGTCTTCGGCTACTTTGGCCTCAATGCCGGTACCCACAATTGGTGACTCTGGTCGTACCAGTGCCACGGCTTGGCGTTGCATGTTGGCGCCCATAAGCGCGCGCTTAGCATTATCATGCTCTAAAAAAGGTATTAGGGCAGCCGAAACACCAACAATTTGTTTACTCGAGATGTCCATATAATCAACGCTATTGGCATCTTCTTCATCAGCTTCACCACCAACTCCTCGTACCGACACACGACTTTGAACAAAGTAGCCTTTGCTATCAGTTGGGGTGTTAGCCTGAGCAATTACAGCTTTCTCTTCATCGCTAGCATCGAGATAATCAACCGTGCTGGTTAAACGAGCCTTAATTGGCACCAGATCTAGGCCGGCTTTCTTAAGCTTGGTAACAGCCGCTGGAGTAATTTTGTCGCCTGGTTTTACTGCCACATTGCCTTTGTCGTCTTTGAGCTGGCGGCTGGCAATTTCGCCCGCAGCTTTGGCTGGCTCTACCTTATTCAACACTCTGAGGTAAGGACTTTCTATAAACCCGTATTCGTTTACGCGCGCATAAGTTGAGAGAACTGAAACCAAACCGATGTTTGGACCCTCAGGTGTTTCGATTGGGCAAATACGGCCATAGTGGGTGCGATGCACATCGCGAACCTCAAAGCCAGCTCGCTCACGGTTCAAGCCACCTGGACCCATGGCATTCAAGCGGCGTTTATGTACGATTTCGGCCAGCGGATTAACCTGATCCATGAACTGGCTTAGTTGGTGCGAAGCAAAGAACTCCTTAACACTTGCCACGATTGGGCGAACATTTACCAGCTGACCCGGGATAATGGTGGTTGGATCGGCTACACTCATGCGGTCTTTTACGATTCGCTCCATACGTAGTAAACCAACTCGGAATTTACCCTGCATAAGCTCTCCCACCATCTTGAGTCGGCGGTTGCCAAGGTGGTCAATGTCTTCAGATTGAGCCTTGGCATTGCTTAGGCGAATGGCTTCGGCCACAATAGCCACAAAGTCTTCTTTGTGTAGGGTGCGGCCGGCTTGATCGTTCTTAATGTTCAACCCTAAGCGCTTGTTGGTCTTGTAGCGGCCAACTTTGCTAAAGTCGTAGCGCTTAAAGTCAAAAAACATGGAGTCTATAAGACTCTTGGAGTTTTCAACCGTAGCCATGTCGCCAGGTCGAATGCGTCGGTAAACTTCCATCAACGCCTCAGCTGTAGTACTGGTTGGGTCTTTGGCCAGAGTTTCATCGATAAACCGAACTTCACCGTTATCGACCTCTGCAAATAGTTGCTTAATTTCGCTGTCGGTGCCGTATCCAAAAGCCCGCAGCAAGGTGGTGACCGGAAGCTTACGTTTACGATCGATCTTGACGTTCATAACACCGTTTTGGCCAGTCTCGAGCTCGAGCCAAGCGCCGCGGCTTGGAATTATCTTGGCTCCAAAGTACTCACCGCCATCGATGGTAAAGAACACTCCCGGGGATCGAACTAGTTGACTTACTACTACCCGCTCAACGCCATTGATAATGAAGGTGCCGCGCTCTGTCATAATAGGAAAATCACCCAAGAATATTTCTTGAGTTTTGACTTCGCCGGTTTCTTTTACTAAAAGCTCAATATTAACTTTTAGTGAGGCCTCATAAGAGATGTTCTTCTCTTTAGCTTGAGCTTCAGTTATTTTGGGGGTTTCGAAGTGATAATCTTTGAGACTTAGGGCAAATTTTTTGCCGGTAAAGTCCTCGATAGGCGAAATTTCTTCGAATAACTCGGTCAAGCCCTCTTTTACAAACCAATCGTAAGAGTCGGTTTGAATCTTAATTAGGTTTGGTAGGGGTAGTATGTTTTTGTCTTGGTTTAGATAAACACGTTTCGACGCCGCAGCTTTAGGCATGAAGCTTTGTTCTCCCTCTAGATAAGTGATTCAAATTTTATTTGGTTTGAGTATAATGAAGCCGAGGCATTTCTAAACCGACAATAAACCGGCGGTACTCCCTGTTGGGGTTCTCCGGTTCTAGTTGTTTAAGCTTCCTCTTGAGTACTATATTATCTGGTTTTTAATCTTATGTCAAGCGGTTTTATTGCTTTAATCTTTTCTCATAAAGCACGGTTGCACCTCCCTCTTCTTTAAGCACCTTAACCCTTTTAAATCCTAGGCCCTCATATAAGTCGCAAAGTTTAGGTTCATTAGCATTGGTATCGAGCCTTAAAGCCTGAAGAGCTTGCTTCTTTGCCAGTTTGGTAGCAAAGTCCATCAGGTGTTTAACTAGGTTTTGGCCGGCGAAATCTCTGTGCACAGCTACATAGTGGATATATAGGGCTTTTGGTTTGGAACTTCCATCTACAGCACTCCAGTCTTGCATATTCTGTTTAGCTTGCAATATCACGGCCGCTGCTGGTTGGTTATCGACTAATAAAACATAAAATTCATCTGCTTTTGCGTAGGGGCAGAAGAAATTCAGGCTGAGTTTAGCTGGATCCCACCATTTTGAATTCTCCTTACCACTATCTACCAACCACTGAGCAGAGTTTTTAATTACCTCTATTGCCCTTGGTGCGTCTTGGATAACTTTTGCATTAGTCATTGTTTAAAATCTACTCGACCGTTCTCAAATTAAGCCGGTGGTAAAAGCTGAACTGTACCAAGCCATACACAAACAATAGGCCGGCAATTATTAGAAGCACCGAAAACGGCGATATAAGATCGGCCGTAACGCCGGCCAAGAGGACCGGCACCAGGGCGGCAACATTCACCATCATGTTGAGCGTGCCAAAGATTTTGCCCCTTGTTTCGTCAGTCGAGTTCATTTGTAACAAAGTTTGAGCCGAGACTGTCACCAGTGCGTTTGCCAGCCCTAAGACTGCTGAGATACCAATTATTATAAGCGTAAAGTGGCCTAGACCCTGGAAATATTTAGCTAGGCTCATGCCCACCAGACCTATCACGGCCAGCGCCAAGCCATAGTTTATAAGCGTGGTCTTGCGCACATGCTTGCCGAACTGCCCGATAGCAATTGCACCTAGCACCATGGTGATAGCAGCCGGCACAATCAATGGAATGCTAGCCTGAGCCAAGCTTTTGCCAAACAGCAGCAAGGCAAGCCCTGGCGTCAGCACGGCCACCACGCCCAACAGCGCCTGACCAACTGTAAGATGAAATATTGGAAAAACCAGCCGCGGGGTCGAAAATATCTCTCTGGTGCTGGCTCGCACAACACCAAACACCTGCTGGTTAATTTCTTTCCACTTAACTATGGCGGCCTCTGGTTTAAGGCTGGGCAAAGTAATGGTCAAAATTCCAGCCAACAAGAAAGCACCACCGGTAATTATGTAAACCGACGTCGGTCCAAACTGCGCAACTATGGGGCCGGCCAGAGCATAGCCAACTACAAAACTGCCATAAAACGAGAACAAAAATAACGAATTGGCACTGAGCAATTCCTGGCGTTTTACCAGCTTGGGCAAAGCTGCCGCTTCGGCCGGCACAAAGAACTGTGTAAAAATCGATATAACAAACACCAGTCCATATACCACCAACAAATTACTTTCAAAGAACAAAAAGAACAGCACCAGAGCCGCTCGAACAAAGTTGGTAATATAGAGCACTTTGCGTCTATCTAGGTGGTCGACATAAGCACCAGCAAAAACCGCAAATATTATGGATGGCACTGCAAAGCTCATGATTAACAAACTAACAGCAATGTTGGCCACCTTGGTACCGCGAGTTAGATCGAATACCCGTATAACAAGGGCAAAATTTAAAAGATTGGCGGCCAAGCCAGACATGACTTGAGCCGACCAAATCTTAGCGAACTGTTTGTTTTTGAGTAGGCTTCTATACACTTTTTTGGCTTACTTAGTTTTGTGATTTCTTGTCGCTTACGACTGAATCTACCAGCCCATATTCCTTGGCTTCGCCGGCACTTAGCCAAAAATCACGATCACTATCAATTTCAATTTTCTTAAGATCTTGGCCGGTTTTTTTGGCTAAGATTTCGTTTAAGCGGTGGCGAATTTTTACAATCTCATTGGCGGTAATTTCGATGTCCGACGCTGTACCTTGGAAACCACCTGATGGTTGGTGAATCATAATTCGAGAGTTGGGTAGGGCATAGCGCTTGCCCTTTTTACCCACGGCCGCCAAAAATGCACCCATGCTGGCGGCCATGCCGACCACAATGGTGCTTACATCACACTTTACATGATCCATGGTGTCAAATATAGCTAGCCCCGCAGTTACACTGCCACCCGGGGAATTGATATATAGTTTAATGTCGGCTGTGGAGTCTTCACTCTCCAAGAACAGCATCTGGGCAATTATTAGGTTGGCCACGGTGTCGTCTACCTCGGTACCCAGAAAAATTATGCGCTCCTTAAGTAAACGTGAATATATGTCGTAAGCTCGTTCGCCAGCATTGGTTTTTTCGATCACGGTCGGTACTAATATTTGACTTCGAATACTATCACTCATAAGTGACTTCCTTTCTCCCCATCTAAAAGCTTCAACTATATACTTTACAATTTTCTAGCTCAAATGTCGATCAATGAAGCAAGCTACTGTTTGGCGTAGCCCACAAGCTTGGCAACAGCTTTTTGGGTCATCATGTGGTTTCGCAAGTCATCGCGAAAATGCCCATGAGTTAGCTCCTCTTGCATTTTGGGGTCGCTATATTGGCTGCGCAGTCGTTCCATTTCGGCATCGATCTCGGCATCGCTAACTTTAATGTCTTCTTTTTCTATAATGTAACGCATAAGAATGCCCAATTTAACCCGGCGTTCGGCCTCGGTGCGAAGTTCTTTTTTAAAATCGTCTTCGGTCTTATTCTGAATTTCCAGCCATTTTTTAAGATCCATGCCGCTGTTCTTTAGGTTGTCCTCGACCTCATGCTGCAAGCGGTGCTCATTGTCTTCGAGCAAGAATTCCGGCACATCGAACTTGGTTTTGTCTATTAACTCATCAACCACCTTATTCTCATACTCCTGCGCATTTTGAGCCTCTTTTTGAGCCTTGATGGTTTTTTCTATGTCAGCCTTAAGCTCTTTTAAGTTCTTGAACTTGCCTACATGGGTTGCAAAATCATCGTTGATCTCGGGTTTGATCATGTTGTGTATTTCGTGCACTTGCACACTGAATTCAACCTTTTGGCCAGCTAACTCTGTGGCGTGATAGTCTTTGGGGAATGTGACATCAAAGGTCTTCTTGTCACCCTTTTTAAGCCCGGCTAAGTTCTCTTCGAACCCTGGTATAAACTGCTTATCGCCAATTGTAATTGCGGCATCTTTGGCGGCCGCACCTTCAACCGGCTTGCCACCACGTTTGCCTTCAAAATCGATTTTTAGCTCATCACCATCTTTGGCCGGGCCCTCGCTGGGCTTGCGTTCGGCCATTTGTTTTTGCATGCCGGCTAATGTCTCCTCAACCTCTTTAGTCTCGGCTTTGACTTCTTTTGGCTTAACTCGCAGCTTAGTGTGGTCGAATTTAATCTCGGGCATGGTTGCCACCTCGGCCTCAAATTCTATTTCACTATAAGGCACAAATTTTTTGAGACTGATTTTGGGGGAGGCAATGGTATCGAGCTTTTGTTCGCGTACCGCGCGGGTGTAGGCATGCGTAATTACTTCTTCAATCACCTCGGCCTGGACGCGGTCATCGCCAATCTGGCGAATGGCTATATGATCGGGCGCTTGGCCGGGTCGAAAGCCATCAACTTTTAGATCTTTTTTGAGCCGTTTGAGCACAGCTTGTTTATAAGGGCTAATAAATTGTTCGTCGACACTTATGCTTAGAGTGATGCCGGTGCTGGATTTTTTGCTAATAGAATGCTTCATAACTGTGAAAGTATAACAGATTGGTTAAATTATTTCTAGCCTAAAATTCGAAAGGGCGCCCCCGCAGGGACGCCCTTTGGCACACCGGAGCGAAGCCTCGGTGCGTTTGAACCAGAGTTGAGCCGAAGCTCGCCACTAACCCCGCACAAGGGAAGGCGGCACCCATGGTTCACACTCGCTTCAGTCGGAGACAGGCCAAGTAGCTTTCCGGACAGTACTTGGCGCTAGTCCTTTCCTATTACGAGTGGTGCGTGGTCGGGGCCGGAATCGAACCGGCGAACCTTCAGCGTGATAAGCTGACGCTCTACCAATACTGAGCTTGCCCGACCGGGTGCGGTGGAACGGGCTCGGAAACCGTCCACCACGAAGCATTTTTACTTTTTATTTTACCCCAGGAGCCTCGGGCTTACCGTTTGGTGGCACATTTGGCAAAAGCACTCTTGAACTGCGAGTGCTCGCTTGCGCCTTACTAACCGGCAGGGGCCTTGGCATTATGGCCCGAGGATATATATTTTTATGCATTTTACGCGTGACTGGAGGGATTCGAACCCCCGCGCGGTGCTTTGGAGGCACCTGCTCTAACCTCTGAGCTACAGCCACTGGTGCTTGAGCTTGGAAGGCCCAGTACCGAGAGATTCTACTCCTTTTTAGCTTGTGGGTCAAGATCTACTTGCTAGCGCTGTATTCATCGGCTGCATCTGAGATCGCCTTCTTGTCGGCATCGGTCATCGCTCTGGTTTCCCCATGGTTGTTGAGGATGACCTCGGTGCCGAAACGCACCTGAATGTGGCCGTTGTCATACACGGGGCCAGCCTTGCCCAGCGTGAACCACCTGGACTTGCCGTCGACGACCAGTTCGTACATAGGGAACTGCTTGAACGCCCAGTAGATCTCCTCGTAGTAGAGCTCTGTGAGGGCCTTCAGAACCAGCACGGGGTCATCTTCCTCTTGCAGGACCTCGAGGATCACCGGCGCGCACTCGGCAAGCTTCTTGATGTTCGGTGAAGCCAAGTAGGCCTCGGCGGAAGCCCTGATCCTTCGCTTGAGCTCACCGAAGACTTCCATCTCTTCGTCGGTAAGCCCGCGTTCGTTTTTCGTTGCGGTCACTGTGACCACCTTCTTTCCTATTCACTTGTTCAGATTCGCTTCGGTCAGCGACAATTATCTAATAATTTATAAAAACATTAAACCATAAGCAACACGAAACCCCCGAAGGGGTTCCGCGACCCCCTCGGGGGCTAGTGCGCTGGGAGCTCGATCGACTCAAAGCCGTCTTGCAGAGCGAACTCCTCCATCTTGATGTGCCCAGGCACCCACACCTCAACCCCGCGGTTGGGGAATATGTCGCCACCCAGCTTCACCCTACCGAAGGTTCCCTGCCAGGCGGTGGCATATTTACCAAAGCGCTCTTTGGGTCCCCAAAACGGATCCACCTCGGCCCGCATCATTTCTACGATGTTGCTGTGCGGCACAAGGCACGGTGAGCTATGGCTGCCAACTTCGAGCATAGTGCCTCGCTGAAAGGTGTCTTCACCAAGGGGATTCTCGAAAACCATGACCGACCCAGGTGGCAACTTATCGAAATAGTCAATGCCATCGATCACCAAGTTCACCGCCATGCATTGGGCAACACCCTTCTTGAGCGTAAGCGATGGCTCACCCTTGCGCTCCGCTATAAGTCCAAGCTCGCTTATCAAACGCTCGATCTCGGCAAGCGAGACTGCCGAGAACTGGCGGTCATTCTCGCACCTATCCTTATTGGAGTAGCCAAAGTAGCGGGCAATTGGGCCGCTGCCGGCAGCACCCAAGCGACAGGTTTGACCGTAATAACTATCTCCCTCAATGCCGTCTAGATCCAGCTCCAAGAACGGAAACGGCTCAGACTTCTGTGCGTGGCTGACTCCGGTAAAGATCACCCGCGCTGTCTTTCGATACCAGAATCTCATGGCTTCTAGCCTCTCTGTTAAGGTGTGGATAGTGCAGCAATTATATAGATAAAAATAATTTCTTGTAATAAAAATTCTTACAGCTAAGCTGTGTAGAATCTTTTGTTTGTATAGCTATCTAGAATTTTCTGACTAGGGAAATAAATTGGTTTGGGCAGATCGTTCAGATCAAACCACCGCCACGCAGTAATTTCATCTGGCTCCATAACCTTAGGCTCGCCAGTAAATTTGGTCGAAAAAAGCCCAACTGTTACGAAGTGGGCTCCTTCCACACAATCATTATTAATGCTTATAACTTCAACTTCTTTTAAGCTAATGCCTGTTTCTTCTAGAGTTTCGCGCTTGGCACCATCCTCGAAACTTTCGCCAAAATGTAGCTTGCCGCCCGGCATAGTCCAGGTTCCGGCACCGTTTAGCAGGCTCGATGCTTTGGCTGGGTCATCGTGACGTTTGCCTAACAGAATCTTGCCGTCATTCAAGACCATTACCCCAAAGCCGACACCGATCTTTTTGGCCTCTATAGTTGCCTCCTCAATAAATGCTTGGTGCCGCGGGAGAGACTCGAACTCTCACGAGTGTTACCTCACTAGCTCCTAAGGCTAGCGTGTCTGCCAATTCCACCACCGCGGCGTGTTTTGATTAGTTTGGTGATAAGTAAGCTATTCGGGTGTCGCCATAAATCTTTTGCTGCACAACATTAAACTGAGAATCATCAATTTTGGTTTTACTCGAACAACTTAGTACCAATATGCCGTCTAATTGTAACAGATTTAGGGCCTGCTTTACCAGATCAAAGTTAAGCTCGGCATAAGGCGGATCAAAAAAGATAATATCAAACTTTTGCCCTGTCTCGACAAACTTTTCGACAGATTCCGTCAAAATGGATACCTCGTTGGATTCAAGGGTCGTGACATTCTTTTTTATCACCAAAGCGGCCTCTCGACTTTTGTCTACAAAGGTTACGCTGCTAGCCCCACGACTTAACGATTCAAGCCCCAACGCTCCGCTACCGGCATAAAGATCTAGTACCTTCGCCCCCTCAATTCGGTCAGCTAAGCTATTAAAAATAGCCGCTCGGACTTTTTCTGAAACTGCTCGAGTAATAGTTTGGGGCGGAAAACTAAGTTTTCGTCCTTTATATTTGCCAGAAACAATTGTAAGCATAACTACCTAGGTGTACAATTAATTTAACTATGGAGGGCTATACGGGCGACCGGCTCCAAGAAAAGTGCGGAGTAAGTGCCGTTTTTACAAACAACGAAACGGCCGCACGTTTGGTGTACTTTAGCTTATCAGCCCTGCAACATCGTGGTCAAGAAGCGGCCGGGATTGTTAGTAGCAACAGCGACGAGTTTTTTGCCCATGGCGCTGGCGGATTGGTGTCGCAGGTTTTTTCGGAGGCTCATTTGAGTAGACTTAACGGTCATATGGCGATTGGGCATAATCGCTATGCCACTTCTGGTAGTAAGCAAGATGGCCACATACAGCCAGTTTTGCGCGGTGACGACCTAATAGCCCTGGCTCACAATGGTAATCTACCCAGCACTACCAAGCTAATGAAGTTCCTAAAGCTTAAGAAGATCTACAAGCGCGGCAGCAACGATAGCGAGATGATGGCCGATGCCATTCGCTACTATATGTACCATGGCAGCAGTGCTGCCACCGCGATCAAAAAAGCTTGGCCCTTATTTACCGGAGCTTTCAGCTGTGTGCTGATGGATCATGACGGCATATACGCTTTTCGCGACAGTCGCGGTATTCGCCCGCTCAGCGTTGGCCGGCTGGGTTCTGGCTATGCCATAGCCTCGGAGACCTGTGCCTTCGATCTTATAGGCGCGGAGTTTATGCGCGATGTCTTGCCGGGAGAGTTGGTAAAAATCACTGGCCGCGGCCTAACAAGCTACCAAATCGAAAAGCCAGATCCCAAGCTCGAAGTGTTTGAGTTTATTTATTTTGCCAGACCCGATAGCCGTTTGCTCGGACAAACTGTTAACGAAGTGCGCCGTCGATTGGGCGAGAAGTTAGCCGAGGAGTCTCCGGCCAAAGCCGACGTGGTGGTACCTGTGCCCGACTCGGCTGTTCCGGCCGGGCTCGGGTTTGCTCGAGCAAGTGGCATCGACTTTGATCACGGCTTAATAAAAAATCGCTATGTGCACCGCACTTTTATTCACCCAACACAAGAGTTGCGTGAGCAAGCCGTAAGGATGAAGGTTAATCCGTTGCGCAGTACGCTTGAGGGTAAAGATGTGGTTCTGGTTGACGATTCAATAGTGCGCGGCACAACCCTAAGACAGCTAATTGGGATGTTGCGTAGCTGCAATGTTGGCAAAATCCACGTGCGCATAAGTTGCCCACCGATTATTTATCCGGATTTTTATGGTATAGACACACCCGACCAAAGCAAGTTGATATCGTCGCACAAAACTCCAGCCGAGATTGCCCAACTAGTAGGGGCAGATAGTTTAAGCTTTCTTAGCTACGAAGGCATGATCGATGCTATTGGCGTAAGTGAGGACATGCTGTGTACCGCCTGCTTTAGTGGTAAATACCCAATCGATATTATGGAACGAACGGCCGAGATTAAATCGATCTCAGTTATGGCTTAGTCTCTCTCCGACATTCGATTCTTCTCAGGCCGTTGCTGCGATCAGCAAGTGAGGCTAGCCAACAACGCTCTTGTTGCGAGAATTCGCTGGCTAGCAAACCGCGCAGCAACAGGAAGTTGTAGGCAGCCGAGTGCTGTTCGATCGTAAGCACAGGCCAAAGACTTTTGCTATCTTTTGGTCTTTCAAAAGATAGTCGGCTAAACTGCCGAAACAGTTTTGCGCTGTCCGCGCTGGACTTCTTTGTAGCGAAAAGTTGCCAAAGCTTCCAACATAGGCTCAAATTTAGAATCACAAGGCTGTATTTATCTTTCTGTTCTGCGACAGAGACGGCACTCGTGCTCGAGCAGAAGTGTTCATATAGCTTTGCTTTCTGATTCTCGAGTGTCGGAGAGAATGCAGTTGGTTATGGCTTAGTCTTAAGTTCGTGACCAGCCTCTGCATACGCCGCCACCCAGGCGGCAGCAATCAGCTGCGGAATGCGCTTAACTACCACGGCTTTCACGGCTTTGGCCAGGCTGACTGTCCAGCCCGAGCGCAAGAATTTCTGGTATAAATCTAGCTCCGCAATCGATCGCGATTCTTGTTTAACCACGGCCGGCAAGCCGTTCTTCTGGATGTTCTTGAATAGTTGAGGATCAAAATTAGCATGTATGGATCCAAACGAAACTGCCGAACTCACACCGGTTTCGAAAGCCACATGAGAGCGCATAGGGCCTTTGCGCCCGCCCCAAGCTAGCCACTTTTTGCGCCATCTTCCAGAATCTTCGTAGCCCGCCATAATCAACTTAAAACTCAAGTGGTGAGCCGGCGTAAGGCTGTCGGTAAGATAGTGCGCCATGTAGCCAGCCTCAAAAGCAGCTTTTTGGGTATCGCCTAGTTTTAGGGCGGTTACAAGGTTTTTGTAGTGCACGTCTATCCAGATGGGCAAGAAGCCGATCTCATTGATGGGATCCCACAAATGATCAGCGGTGTACTTGCCTTTAAACTTAAGCCCATCGGGTCCGCCCATGCCCTCGAAGTTTAAAATTTGTTTTCGAGTCGGAAATCCAGTTCCAATATAGGCCGAAGCTAGTCGATGAGCTTCTCGGTCGAACTTTTGATGGGTGCCGAAGGTTTTAAAGGCCTTGCCCTTGGTTGCAAATGTTAGTAAGCCTGAATTCATTATTCCAACGTTGTTAGAGCTTTTAGCTCGTCCACTCTCTTCATAATATAGGGGTATTTTACCATTTTATCCTGATCTAAAAAAGCTTGAGCTACCGCGTGCACCTCGGCGATGAGCTTGGCATCGGTAACGTCGGTCAGGCGGAGGTCCAGCTGGCCGTGCTGGCGAGCACCATATATCTCGCCTGGCCCTCGTAGTTCCAGATCAATCTGAGCAATTCTAAATCCATCATTACTGCGCTCGAGTGCGCCCAATCGCTTTACAGTGGTTGGGCTGTCTGAGTCGGTAAATAGATAACAATAAGCTTGCTGGCCCGAACGACCAACTCGACCCCGCAGCTGGTGCAGCGCCGCCAAACCAAACCGATCGGCGTTTTCGATAATAATTACTGAGGCATTTGGAATGTCCACGCCGACCTCGACCACCGTGGTAGATATTAGAATATCATATTTGCCGTTGCGAAAATCGGTCATAATACTCTCTTTCTCATCGGGCTTCATCTTGCCATGAAGAATCGCTAGCCTACGATGCGAGAATATGATTTTGTTTAATCGGTCTGCCTCAGCTGTCACGCTGCGTCTACCGCCAACATCGCTTTCATCAATCAATGGGCAGACTACAAATACCTGCTCGCCGGCTGCAATCCGCCCTTCAATGTGTTTATAGACTTCGCCTCTAACACTATCAAACACAACCTGTGTTTTAACCGGCTTGCGACCCGGCGGCAGTTCGTCGATCACCGAAATATCCAGATCACCATAAACAACTAGGGCCAGGCTACGCGGTATGGGTGTGGCCGTCATGGTTAGTACATGCGGCATGGTCTTAGCCTTGGTTTTTATGGCCCGACGCTGGTTTACACCAAATCGGTGCTGTTCATCGATCACAATTAAGCCCAGGTTTTTAAACTCTACCTTTTCGCCCAGTAGCGCGTGAGTACCTATAACTAAACCAATGTCGCCACTAGCTAGCTGATCGTGAATCAGTTTCTTTTCGGCGGTTTTTAGGGCCGAGATTAATAGTTCTGTTTTGATACCCAGTGGATTCAGCAACTTTTCGGCTGTCTTGGCGTGTTGGCGAGCCAAAATCTCAGTTGGCACCATTAAGGCAACCTGATAGCCGGCCTTAATTGCCTGAGCCGCGGCCAATAGCGCCACCAGGGTTTTACCACTGCCCACGTCGCCCTCGAGCATGCGATTCATGGGATGCTCACCCTCTAGGTCTTGAAATATCTGCCAAGCCACTTTGCGCTGAGCATCGGTTAGCTTAAAATCTAGCTGGCCCAGAATCTTTTCAACGTACTCGAGTTTAAACGAAACTTTGGGCGAAACCTCGGTTTTAATCTGACGTTTTAGCACTAAGCTGGTTAATATTAAGCTAAACAGCTCGCCAAAGGCTAGTCGACGTTTGGCTTCTTCGAGTTGTTGCGTTGATTCTGGTTGGTGAAGATTGCGAATGGCCTCGGCATAATTGGTGAGTTTGTGATCTTTTTCGATTTCAACCGGCAAATAGTCGCTCAAACTACTGCTCAGATCTATACATTGAGCCACAAGTTTGCGAATGATCTTAGAGGTTATGACTTTGTTCTCGGGATAAACCGAAAATATTCGCCCACCTGCCTGCTTGCCCTCAATTTTTTCGAATGTTGGGTTCTGCAAGCTCAAAAAGCTATTCTTAAACTCAAATACCCCAGCAAACAGATACTCCTCGTCGGGCTTGAGGGTTTGGGCTAGGTAGGGCTGATTAAACCAAGTGGCCTTAATAGTGCCAGTGCCATCGCTCAATATAGCCTCGGTAATGGCTAGGCGGCGGTTGCGAAATGAGCGCCGAGCGTGGATTGTCTCAACATGTGCAAGCAAGGCCACATTGCCCGGTCGAATGCTGCGAATTTTAGTAATCTTGCTGTAATCTTCCCACTTACGTGGAAAATAATTCAAAAGGTCGCCTATAGTTTCTAGACCAAGCTTTTGCAAACCCCTCTCCACCACTGGCCCCACACCAGTTAATGTTTTAACCGAATCAGTTAGCTTCATGCACATATTATCTCATACCAGGCTGGCATCTCTGGTATAATTTGACCAGTGAGTGATTTCGAGTACATCTGGAGCAATAAGGAGGCAAACTTTGGACCGCCCGTCCCAAAAGAAGTCAGTGGTGGTACGCACATTTCCATTGAGAACATTCCTAAATATCAAGGAAAGTACATCGCATTACGTCGTCCATATGCGATTCCAGGTCACGAAGTCCCACAAAAAGCTCAAAATAATTCAGATGGCCTGTTATATTTTATTCACAATCTGCCCAGATGGGGTGAAGATCTGGAAACTTATATTCATCGTGTGGTTCTTGAACAATCGGGCGTCAGTGTTAAAGAGTTCAAAGTTGCCCACTTGGAAATGGAGGTCTACAAGGATACTAATCAGTGGGCCTGGACCCCCTACACTTTTGTTGAACTAGAGGAGATGCCGGTACCGGGCAACAACGGTAACAAAATCACCGAAGTGGTGTCTTTTACCAAGAATTCTATTCCAGACGAATTCGGATGGTGGGAAAAAGAAGAATTGATCGACTTCCTAAATAAATATGACAGCTAGTTTTTCTTAACTATCTCGGCGTAGCGGCGTTTGCCGACTTGCAGTATTCCGGCTTTATTAACTTCAAAGCTAGGGTCGGCCATCTTTTTACCACCAAATTTAACCCCGCCCTGCCCGACAAGTCGCTTGGCTTCGGATAGGGACACACCGAAAACTTCGTGGATTAGGTTAACTAGCTCTGTTTTCTTCTTTAAGCTAAAAGTAGGAATGTCATCTGGCAGCTTGCCCTCACGAAATTGTTTGCTCCAGGCTTCTTCGGCCTTAACAGCTGCCTCCTCGCCGTGGTAGCGAGCTACAATGTGTCGAGCTAAGCTGGCCTTGGTATCGCGCGGGTTGTCGCCATTGGCTAGATCTTTCTCGATCTGTTCAATTTGATCTAGTGTCATATCTGTAGCGGCCTTAAAGTAAGCCGGAATCAGCTCATCGCGGATGGTCATAACTTTGCCGTACATCTCGAGCGGTTCGTCGGTAATGTAAATACAGTTGCCCCAACTTGTGCTCATCTTGCGCCCATCCGTACCTTCCAGTAGAGAAAATGTCATAACAGCCTGTGGTTCCATGCCGTGAGCCTTTTGAACAGTACGCCCAGCGAGCATGTTAAACAGCTGATCCGAACCGCCCACTTCCAGATCTGTTTTCATCTCGACCGAATCATAGCCCTGAAAGAGTGGGTATAGGGTTTCGTGCAACCCAACTGGTTTGCCGGCTTCTATGCGCTTGGCAAAGTTGTCGCGCTCAGTCATCTGTTGGATTGTAAATAAGCTAGCTAACTTAAAGAACTTGTCGAGATGCATGGGGTTAAACCAGCTACCATTATGAAACAGCTCGACCTTTTTCATATCTAGTATTTTAGACAGCTGATCGTGGTAGTCTTTGAAGTTTTTCTTAACCTCTTCGAGCGTTAACATCTGGCGTTCAGCGTCTTTGTCGGAGCTATCGCCTATTTGAGCGGTAAAATCACCGATTACAAAGGTGATTTTGTGGCCAAGATCCTGAAATTGGCGTAGCTTCCAAAGAGTTACTCCCCGGCCAATGTGTAATCTCGAACCAGTTGGATCAAAACCAAGTTTAATACGAAGTTTCTTGCCACTTTTGAGCTTTTTTTCGAGCTCTTCGCGGCCTATGATTTCTTCGACGTTTCGGCTTAAAAGATCATCGATATCAGGTCTGCTCATGAGTCACATTGTAGCAAATATAGCGTTTTTATACTATAATTACTCTCAACAAATACTCTTATGGCTAAGCGGAAAACCAGATTAAACGGCAACCGCCGCGTGGTGCGCATACCTCGCGGTAAAGATGGTAGTGGTGGCACTAACACTGCCGTGACACGAAGTGTGCGCAAAGTACGGGCTAACACGGTGCCCAAGGCCAAGGGTTGGGCCAAGCTTAACCCCAAGCACATGTGGGCTGTTGCTTCGAGTAAAAAGGCTCTCAAAATCTACGGCATTGCCGCGCTTTCTTTCTTTCTATTGATAGCTGGCATATTTGCCTGGTTTGCCAAAGATCTGCCTAGCCCCAACAAGATCAACTCCATAACCGGCGCCCAAACCACCAAGCTATACGACCGCACCGGCCAACAACTGCTAGTTGAAATATACGGCAACAAGGATCGCAGCATAATTGAATTTAACCAAATGCCCCAGTGTATTAAGGACGCTACAGTCTCACTAGAAGATAAGAACTTCTACAAACAAGGTGCGTTTAGCCCACTTGGTATCGTACGGGCGTTTTCCGGTATTATTTTTCGCGACCCCAGCAAAGGTGGCGGCAGCACCATAACCCAGCAATACGTTAAAAATGCTCTCTTAACCGGCGAGCGAAGCTACGCCCGCAAGATCAAAGAGCTGATTCTGGCAATTGAAATAGAACAAATATACAAAAAGGACGATATTCTTAAGCTATATCTCAATGAAATTCCTTACGGTTCGACAGCTTACGGAATTCAGGCGGCCTCAAAGCAATACTTTGGTATCGAGGCCAAAGATCTTAGCTTATCACAGTGCGCCCTGCTGGCCAGCCTACCCCAAGCACCATCTTATTATTCGCCGCGCGGCAACAACACCGACGAACTGATTGCCAAAAAGAATCGCGTTCTAGATCTGATGGTTCAGCAAAAATATGTCACTCCCGAACAAGCCGAGCAAGCCAAACAAATCGATGTATTGGCTCAAGTTAAACCGTACAATCCATATGCCAATGTAACTGCTCCCCATTTTGTTCAGTATGTGCGTGAGCAACTCGAGACTAAATATGGCGTAAAACAAGTCAACGAGGGTGGCCTTAAGGTAATCACCACGCTTGATCTTGAGAAGCAAAAATTATCTGAACAAGCCATTACTGATAACATGAAAGGGGTACGTGGTTTTGGTGGTAGTAATGCCGCGCTGGTTTCGGAAGATCCAAGTAACGGCCAAGTTTTAACTATGGTCGGTAGTTACGATTATAACAATCAAGACTTTGGCTCATTCAATGTTGCTACGGCTCTGCGCCAGCCGGGTTCGAGCATTAAACCGATCGTATATTCAAATTTACTTAAGAAAAGCTATGGCGCCGGTACTACTCTGTACGATGTTAAAACCGACTTTGGCGGCGGCTATTCGCCCAGAAACTATACGGGCAATACCTATGGAGTAGTCTCTGTCCGGCAAGCTCTGGCCAGCTCTCTGAATATCGATGCCGTAAAGGCCTTGTACCTTGGTGGTATAAACGAAATGATTGGTACGGCCAGAGACATGGGTATAAACACTTTCAACCGGAGTGCCAGCGATTACGGCTTGAGTTTGGCTCTTGGCTCGGGCGAAGTTCGTCTGGTTGACATGGTTAGCGCCTTCAGCACCTTCCCTCAGGGCGGGCAACATCGCAATCAAGTTTATGCCTTAAAAGTTACCAACTCCAGCGGCAAAGTTTTGGAGGATAATACCAAGCCAGATAGCAACAAGCCCAAGCAAGTGCTTGACCCCCAAATAGCCTATATGATCAACAGTATTTTGAGTGATAATTCGGCTCGTTGTAGTCTAGGCGCTTTCCAATGCAACAACCCCCTAACACTACCCGGCCGGCCAGTGGCCGCCAAAACCGGCACCACCGAAGACTTTCGTGACGCCTGGACCATGGGCTACACTCCCAAAGTAGTAACAGGCGTCTGGGCTGGCAACAACAACAACTCCCCCATGACTCAAGCTGCCAGTATTGTGTCGGCACCTATCTGGCGACAATACATGCAGGCTGTCACCAAGAATGACCCAGTTGAACAGCTAACCGCCAGCCGGCCTACCGGCATAAAAGACATTACAATCGATGCTAACACCGGTAAGGCACCAACGGCTGCCACTAAGAAAACTCGAACCGATGTCTTCCCGAGTTGGTATAACATACCAAAGGCCGACAACACCCAAAGCGCTACTATCGATACAATCTCGGGCAAATTGGCTACATCTTGCACGCCAGAATCTGCCAAAAGACAAATCTCGGGTGCCCTCATAACAGCCGAGGTATCTCCAAACGATCCAGCCTTTAACAGATGGAACCCACCAGTCCAAGCCCTGGCTCGGTCATTGGGGTATGACAGTGGTGGCGCTATTCCTACCGAAAACGACAATGTGCATGATTGTGGTGACGCCAAACCACAAGTTTCACTTTCGGTTAGCCCGTCAACCGGCTCCACCTTCACCATTACTGCTGGTGTTACTAGCGGCCGCTACCCAACCACTAAGATAACCTACTATCGAGATGGAGCTGTCTTGAGCGCTCAAGGACTTAGTGGCAGCACTACCACCAGCATTACCGATACCCCGCCAGCTGGCAACCATAGCTACAGTGCGGTTGTCGAAGACAGCGCGCTATATAGCACTAGCAGCAACACGGTTTCGGTTACTTCGACTGGTGACTCATTGGGTTTTAAACTAAGTTGCTCCATACCGTCGTGCACCTTGGCCAAGCTAGGCGGCGGGACAATAACAAATGCCTTTTTGTTTGTTAATGGCGGCTCAGCAGCTGGAAATCCCAAGAGCGGTACTAACTCCGTAAGCTGGCCTGGATCATACACCAACCCCAGTTGGCCCGCCGAGGCTCGGGTTGATGGCCAAACAATTCCTAAAAGTTAAATAAGATTAGTTACATTATCAATAATTCTATAGGCCTCTGAGCTGCGTAAGTTGCGTGGCCTGTTTAAGTTATTAGAAATTATTTTCTTAATCCGCCCAGGGTCATGATCCATTACCACAATTGTGTCGGCCAGCTCCACGGCCTCTTCTATTAAATGGGTTACCATGATTATTGTTTTGGCTGGTTTTTCGACCCGCCATATCTGCAAAAGATCTTGGCGTAAAGCTTTAGCCGTAATTTCATCGAGGCTACTAAATGGTTCGTCGAGCACCAAAACTTCGGGGCTCACCGCCAGTGCCCTGGCAATGCCAACCCGCTGCCTCATGCCACCCGATAGCTCTTTGGGGTGGGCATTAGCAAAACCACCCAAGCCCATGCGATCAATCTGGCGATGGGCAATATTGGCAATTACTTGCGGTTTTTGGCCTTGCATTTTTAAGCCAAAGCCAATGTTGCTGGCCACATCGAGCCATGGGAACAAGGCAAAGTTTTGGAATACAAAGCCAACAGCCTTGGGCATGCCCAAAATCGTTCCACTCGACGGCTTTTCTAAACCCGTCAGCACCTTTAACAGGGTAGACTTACCGGCTCCTGAGGCACCAACTATACAAACAAATTCACCCGGATGAACCTTTAGGTTTATGTTGTGCAAAATCTTGTTATTTACGCCGTTCTGGGTAAATGTTTTGCTTATGTTCTCTATCAAAATTTGGTCAGTCATTTTGATACCTCGAACTATAGTTGAGTAGTGGTAGCCAAATCACCTGGTTGAATATGAATATCAAGAACAGATACATAGTTATTGCCAATGTCAACGTCAGCACGTTCCCGCTTGCGCCCAGACCATTCAAATAGTGCCCAATCCCAGCAATTTGGACAATAATCTCAGCCCCAATTAATGCTTCCCAGGCCTCCCCCCAGCCAATAATCGACCCTGTAATAAAGCTAGGGAAAATCTCTGGCAAGCGAAAGTGCAAAAACCTGCTTACGCCCTTGGCTCCGTAAATAGTAGCGGCATCGGCCAGGTCTTGGCGTTCAGTCTTAATGGCGGTTATAAGTGTAAATACAATCGGCCAGATTATGGTGACAACCAAAAACGTTATCACCACCCAGCGTGTCCTACCAAATAGTACTAGTAACACCGGTATAAGCGCAAAGGTCGGAAAGCTTTGGGCAACATCTAGAATCGGTAAAAAAAGTGATTCTAAAATCTTGCTACGAGTTATGCCCAAAGCCAATGCCAATGCGAGTATGGCCGCAATAACATAGGCAATAGCCACATTAATTGCACTCGAGACAAAGAAATACAAAAACTGCGGCCAATTAATTGACCCTGTCTGAGCCAATATAAATAGAATAATTAAGATTGTGGCTATAAACACAAAACTTATGAGTATGTGTCGCCGGGCGGCCTTTGGACTTGATTGCAACCTATGAGTATGTAGCTTATGTGAATACCACATAAGCTTATTATACCGTTTTTGGGCTATTATTTATGGCTGTTTGTTGGTCGATTTTTGGAGCTAGCCTTTGGCGGTTTTGGCGCTTGCCCAGACTGACCGTTTTTGACTTGGCTTTTGGCGCTCATGGGGGTTGCAAATATCATCTTGCCAGCAACAGTCTGAAATATCCTAGTGACCTCTGTCTTAACCTCTTTGCCTATTAGTTTATCGCCGTTTTCCACAACTATCATGGTGCCATCTGGTAGGTAGCCAACGCCCTGATTCTTCTCTTTGCCCGGCTGAACTACTTTAACCAGCATTTCTTCGCCCGGCAAGACCACGGGGCGGATAGAATTAGCTAGCTCATTAATATTCAAAACTTTTACAGATTCGATGGTTGCAACTCTATTAAGATTGTAGTCGGTTGTTAAAATGTCCGTGCCATAGCGCCGAGCCAAGTGCACCAGCTTGTGATCAACCTCCTTAACATCTTTGGGGTCTTCTTCAACAATATCAAGTTCTACGCTCGGGTTTTGCCGCATCATGTTAAGCATCTCTAGGCCGCGGCGGCCGCGACTGCGGCGCATGGAATCCTCGCTGTCGGCAATATTTTGCAGTTCGGCCAGCACAAATCGCGGCACCAAAAGCTTACCAGGTACAAAGCCAGTTTTGGTGATGTCGGCAATTCGACCATCAATGATTGCACTGGTGTCTACCAATATTTGGCTTTTGGCTTTTGTTTGATCGCCCTCGGTTGGTGACTGCTTTTTGCCAAACTTTGGCAAGAGCTGACTTAGGTTGTTGTGTTGGGAGTAGAACACAAACACAAAAGTGAGCGCCGAGAGAGCTGTAACAGTTATTGGCAAGACATTACCGTAAGGATCGGGCAGGCGCGATAGCGGCACCGAAAATAGCGCGCCCACTAATGAGCCGGTTACAAAGCCAATTATCACTAGTACAAGTTTTTGTGGCTTAAGCTGCAACAGTTTAACTGCCAGGTAAGCAAACAAGAGTACCGCTAAAGCTACAGCAATAAATATAATCACAGGGAGACAGTCCTTTCTGTTATTTTTTAGAGATAAGCTTGATCGCCTCGACGATCGATTTGGCGCTGTGTGCTCCGACAGACCTGATCTGCGGCGGCACAATGGCCTGGCTAAAGCCAAGTTTTTTGGCCTCAGATATCCTACGGTCGGCCATGTGGACAGAACGGACTTCGCCGCTTAAACCCACTTCGCCAAATACCACAGTTTTAGAATCTATAATGACATTTTTACTTGCCGAAGCAATGCTCAAAATAATTGCCAGATCAATTGCGGGCTCGGTAATCCGTAGACCGCCTACGATGTTAACATAAATGTCGCTCGTGCTCAAGTTGATGCCGCCACGCTTAGTTGCTACTGCCGCTAACAAACTTAGCCTATTTAAATCAATGCCTACAGCCGAGCGTTTGGGGTAGCCAAACACGCTTGGGCTCACCAAGGCCTGCACCTCAACAAGTAGGGGTCGGCTGCCCTCCATGGTAGCGAATATGGCACTACCAGGTGCCTGTGAACGCTCTTGCAGTAGGTGCTGGCTTGGGTTACCTACGGCTTTTAGACCCGAGTCTGTCATCTCCAGTATTCCAACCTCATTAGTACTACCAAACCGGTTCTTTACCGACTTGAGTACTTTGAAGGCTCCGTATTTTTCACCCTCAAGATACAGTACTGTGTCCACTAAATGCTCGAGCAGGCGTGGTCCGGCCAAGTTGCCCTCTTTGGTTACGTGGCCAATGATTACAAAGCTCGTATTGGTACTTTTGCCAACATTCATTATGGCAGCCGCGGCATTGGTGATTTGGCTAACAGTACCAGCTGCCGAAGCGCTCAGGCCAGTGTTCATGGTCTGTATGGAATCCAAGACTACCAAGTCATAATCGCTAGCTTGCACGCTAGCCAATACCGAGTCGAGATCGGTACTGCTTACAAAGTCAAAGTTAGGCTTAATGCCTTTTATGCGATCAGCTCGCATTTTAATTTGGCCGGCCGACTCCTCGCCGCTCACATAGAGTACCGACTTGTTTTTACTCAGATGTGCCGCTACTTGTAGCACCAATGTACTTTTGCCAATACCTGGGTCGCCAGCTAGCAAGATTAAACTTCCCGGCACAATGCCGCCACCCAAAACCGTATCGACCTCACTTAGGTCGGTGCTAAAGCGAGCTTGTTTTTGACTGCCGACAGCACTGAGCTTTGTTGGCTTAATTGGCTTGGCACTAGTTTTGCTACCCCCTATTGGCATAGCTATAGCCTCTTCGACTAAACTATCCCACGCACCGCACTGCATGCACTTGCCACTCCACTTAGAGTAAGTGGCGCCGCAATTTTGGCATACAAATTGACTGGTTGGCTTGGCCATAAGCATCTATTGTTCGAGCAAAGCGAGAACTATGGCAAGGTAGTTCTCGGCAAGTCTCGAACGATAACTTCCTGTTTACTTTTTTTAGTATACTACAATCCATTTATACGAACAATAAGCGAATGTCATCTCTTTACAATTTGTATGTGAATCCCATCGGGACCATCTACCATATCAGAGTCGTAGACCTTATACCCTAACTTGTTTAAATGAGCTATAGTTTCTTCGAAATCCCCCACACTAATCGCAATGTGATTGACCGTCTGGTCGGTGTTGTTGCCTTTAAATATAGCAAGTTTTTGTTTGCCAATTCGAAAGAAAACCTCATCGCCATACGTGCCATCAACTTCTAGCCCAAGGTCTTGAAAAAACTTCTTAGCTTTACCTAGATCACTTACATAGATTGCTATGTGGTCTATAGACGTTGGTCTCACTAATTGTAGCCCTTAAACAGTTCTGTGGTTTCTACAAGCCTTTTAGCTACTCCCTCTACACGTTCCTTGATTTTTTTGTTAGTAAGCTCAAAGCCGTTATCGGTTTCTTCAAAATCTTCCTCGGTCGCACAGACTTGCGAAGGAAGACCGATTGCATTTAAGCCTCGGGCCACTATCCTTAGCTGATCTATCGGCTGGGTTGTGCGGTTGCCGCCCTGGGCGCCAAAAGCCATGGGTTTACCGGCAAATTGTGCAATTGCTAAGTTGTCTAAGGCGTTTTTAAGCTTACCCGAATAAGAATTGTGGTAGACGGGGCTCAAAAGCATAAAGCCATCGGCCTCGTTGGCTTTTTTGGCTAGCTCAACAACTTTTGGATCAGGATTCTTCAATGGATCCTTGTGAAACTCGGGGTTGGCAGGCGGCAAATCGAGTTCAGCTAAGTCTATTAGTTCAACTTCACCATCCTGTTTCTTAATTTCATTAGCTACTGCCTTGGCAAGAGCAACTGTGTGTGATTTTGGCCGAGCGCTGCCCGACAGTATTAAAATTTTCATTTTGCTATTATACGCCAGCAGCGACTTTGAGTTCGACTTCGTCGCCTTTGGCCGAGAGGGCCACGGTATCGCCCGGCTTAATAAAGCCTTCTATCATCTCGGTAGCAATGCGGTCTTCGATGAGTCTTTGAATCGCTCGGCGCATGGGGCGGGCACCGTTTTCGGCATCGTAGCCCTCTTTAAGAAGGAGCTTTTTAAGAGGCTCGCTGAATTTAGCACTAACCTCTTTAGATTCTAGGCGAGCTCGCAGGTCGTTGAGCTGCAGGTCTATAATCTTACGAATGTCGAGTTTACTTAGAGCCTTAAAGATCACAATGTGATCGATGCGGTTTAAGAACTCCGGTCGGAAACTTTTCTTTAGCTCTTGCTTAATGGTCTTTTGCATGTGCTCATGAAACTTCTCGAGCTTCTTTTCTTCGGCAATGGTATCGGTAGCAAAACCAATGCGAGCCTCTTCGTGTAATTGCTTGGCACCAACGTTGCTGGTCATGATTATGATGGTGTTGCGAAAATCCACCTTGCGGCCTTTGGCGTCTGTCAGCTGGCCATCTTCTAGTATCTGCAGCAGCATGTTAAACACATCGGGGTGAGCTTTTTCGATCTCGTCGAACAGAATTAGGCTGTAAGGTTTGCGCCGAACTTTTTCGGTTAGTTGGCCGCCCTCGTCGTAACCCACATAACCAGCTGGTGCGCCCACCAGCCTAGACACATTGTGCTTTTCCATGAATTCACTCATATCGACCTTAATCATGGCATCTTTATCGTGGAACAACTCTTCGGCCAAAACTCGGGCTAGCTCGGTTTTACCCACGCCTGTGGGCCCTAGGAATATGAAGCTACCGATTGGTCGGTTGGCGTCGGCGATGCCGGTGCGCGAGCGGCGAATGGCCTTGGCAACGGCTTCGACGGCCTCATCTTGGCCAATCACATTAGCTTTTAGATTGGCTTCGAGCTTGCGCAAAGCCTCGGTTTCGAACTTAATAAGTTTGGTAATTGGAATACCGGTGCTCTGAGAAATAACTGCGGCCACATCTTCGGCCGTAACTGTTACGCTGGCTTTATTGAGAGTAGCAGTAGCTTTATTGATCTTTTGCTCGAGCAGACTGGCCTCGGCCTTGAGTTTGGCGGCATATTCGAAATCTTGGTTGTATACGGCGTCATCGATTTTGCTCATAACATCACTTAACTTGCCATCTAAGCCTTTGTCTTTTTTGGTGCTGGTACCGCGCTTAATGCGAGCTTGAGCCGAGGCCTCGTCGACTAGGTCGATAGCCTTATCGGGCAAGAACCGGTCGGAAATATAGCGTTTGGCCAGCTCAGCCGCTTGTTTAATAGCCTCATCGCTAATTTTAACTTGGTGAAACTCTTCGTAGCGCGGTCGCAAACCTTCAAGTACCGCAATGGTTTCTTCGAGCGTGGCCTCGGGCACAACCACCGGTTGGAATCGGCGCTCCAAGGCACTATCTTTCTCGATATATTTACGATACTCGTCGAGCGTGGTGGCGCCAATGGTTTGAACCTCGCCCCGAGCTAGAGCCGGCTTTAATATGTTGGCAGCGTCTATTGCCCCTTCGGCCGAACCAGCACCTACAACGTTATGCAACTCATCAATAAATAATACGACCGTTTCGTCGGAGGTAGCCTCGTCGATTACCTTCTTGAGCCGCTCTTCAAATTCACCGCGAAATTTGGTGCCAGCAATTATAGAAGCCATGTCGAGCATCATAATGCGCTTACCCAACAGCATGTCGGGCACCTGCTCATCAACAATTCGCTTGGCCAGCCCTTCAACAATAGCGGTTTTGCCTACACCTGGCTCGCCTATTAGAACCGGATTGTTTTTGGTACGGCGATTCAAAATTGAGATCATTCGCTCTAACTGGTTTTCGCGACCTATCATAGGATCGAGCTTGTCGTCGCGGGCTTTTTGAGTTAAATCAATCGCAAAATGATCAAGCGCTGGGGTTTTGGTGTTGGTTTTAGCCCCAGTTGTAGCAGTAGGCCGGCCATCTTCTTGTTGGTAAGTCTGTGAGCTTAGATAGTTCTCTACCTCGGCTCGAATATCGTTAGGATTAATGCTGATCTCGCGCAAAATTGTGTTGGCCCGGGAGTTTTTTTGGCTAACCAGCGCGTACAGGAGGTGCTCAGTGCCAGCATAGGGGTGATTAAACTGCTGAGCCACTCGCAGAGCCAGAGCCAGGGTCTTTTTGGCGGTTTCGCTTAAATCAATTAACTGTGGCGTGGTACTAGACACGCTACTGAACGTATCGAGCTTGATTTTGTCTAAGCTTACACCCATGTCTGAGAGCATGCGCGCTCCCAAAGATGTGTTGGTGCGCAAAATGCCCAACAGCAAGTGTTCGGTACCAACATAGTGCGAGCCCATACTAAGGGCTAGCGCGCCGGCGTTTTCTAAGCTTTTTTTAGCGTTTTGAGTAAACCGATCAAACTGGCTAGGGAAATTATCTTGCATACTTCTTATCCTTTCTATATCTTACCACTTACAATCTGTTTTTTAAGCTAAATTCGAATATTTTGTTTGCGGGCTAGGGTGCGAGATTACTGGAGTTTCAAAAACTACTTTTCTTCGGTGGTTTTGGGCTTGTCGGTTTTTTCTGCTTTTTCTTCGGCTTTGTCGGATTTTGCACTTGTTTTGTCTTCAGTAGTTTCTTTTGGCTCTTCTGCGGCCTTGTCTTTTTCATCACCGGCTAGACTAGCAATTAGCGATTCTTCGAGATCACCAGTGCGCTTAGGCTTGGGCTGGTCTTGATCTTCGGTGGCTTCGGCTGTAGCCTCTACGCCGGCCTCGTCGGCACCATCGATATCGACATTCCAGCCGGTTAGTTTAGCAGCCAAGCGCACATTTTGTCCGGCCTTACCGATCGCTAAGCTCAGCTGATCTTCCGGAACCTTTACCAAAGCTTTTTTGCTATCATCGTCGGTCTTTACGCTTATAACTTTGGTGGGACTAAGCGCGTTGGTAATGTATACTGCAGGATCCTCACTATAAGCAATAATGTCGATTTTTTCTTCGCCCAAGTCAGCCATCACCGCCTGAACGCGAGTACCACGGCCACCCACAAAGGTGCCAACTGGATCCACACCCTCAGCATTACTCTTTACAGCTATCTTGGTGCGCATACCAGCCTCGCGGGCAATACCGGCAATCTCAACCGTGCCGGCCGCGATTTCGGGCACTTCCATCTCGAACAGTTTGCGGATCATGTCGGGGTGAGTTCGGCTAACTACAATCTGTGGACCTTTTTGAGTTTGTTCGACTCGCACCACATAAACTTTTATGCGCTGGCCTGGATAATACTTTTCGCTATCAATCTGATCGTTCGGGAACATTATACCCACGGCTCGACCCAAGTCGACATAGACATTGCCATTCTCGGCTCGTTGCACCACAGTATTAATAATGGTGCCCTCTTTGTCTTCGAACTCATTAAAGATTACATCGCGCTCGGCCTCGCGAATGCGCTGCACTATTACCTGCTTGGCAGTTTGAGCGGCCACGCGGCCAAAGTCTTTGTCATCGACTTCAATCTCGACCGTGCCTTCGAGCTTGGCGTCTGAATCAACTTTCTTGGCTTCGTCTAGACTAATCTGAAGATGGTCGTTCTCAACCTCTTTTGCAACCTCTTTGGTTACAAAAATTCGCATGGCACCACTACCGCTGTCGAGCACTACGCGCACCTCTTGGTCGCGATCACCAAAGTCCTTTTTGTATGCAGCAGCCAAGGCAGCCTCGATGGCCTCGATTACCATGTCTTTACTTATACCCTTTTCTTCGCAAATCTGCTCGATTGCCAATACAAATTGGTTGTTCATGTTTTTCTATCCTTTCATTTGCTTGTTGTCCTAACGTTCAGCTGCAGATGAAATACGAGGCAAGAGCGAGGAGCAAACCGAGACGTAGATTACCTACGCCGAGGGCGCACCGGAGCTTTTAACAAAGTATTTCGCTGTAGATGTGCGTTAGGAGGGTTTAAAAAAAGCCGGCAACAACTTGCTCCGACTTCCATCACTTCGTACCTGAGTATACTTACGATTCTAGCGGATTTAGCACTCGCCTGTCAAGAGTGCTAACGGACTTTTTTACAAAAACACTAAATAGTCATTCCCTATCGAATCGATCTCGATCGAATTCGGGCAGGGAATCCACCCCGGATCCCCGGTGTCGAATGCGTCGCTTCGACTCGAGGATTACGGAAGGACTACAAAAACACGCTTTTTAAGTGCTCAATTGCGGGCTCGCCGGAGCCTTCAATAGTTACTACGTCTAAACTCGGCTGCATGTGACTGAATCTAGGGTGGGTACTTAACCAATATTCAGCCGAAGTTTGCATTCGATTAAACTTGTCTGGCGTGATTGAGCCCACCGCCCCGCCAAAATCTGTGCGAGATCTATATTTTACCTCAACAAATGCGATTTCTTTCTTCTTGATGGCAATTACGTCGATCTCGCAAAACCGATCGCGATAATTGCGCTCGATAATTCGATACTTATTCTTAGTCAAGAATTCACAGGCTAGTGTCTCTCCCTTATTACCAACTTTAGTGGTATTCTTCATGCCCTAATACTAATAATGTCTGGGTTTTTATGCGAGCATAAGCCGCTTAAAATGCAGCCGCCCCGACCTTGATGGTCGGGGCGCTTGGCCGCAGGGGGTTGGGCACAGATCAGCCCGAGTATGGCGCGCGGCCGATTGATGGCCCGGCAACGGGCGGGCCGTCTTCGATCCTCCCTGGGCGGGCGTGAACCGACTGCTCGGTCGTGAGAAGCCCATCGCGCGGATCTGCTTGTACGGGGGCAGGGGAGAAGCTCTGCCCAAGAGTCTCTTCGTACTCTTCGAGCATGCGAACCTGCTCTCGGAAGTTGGCGCGATCCACCTCGCTTCCTTCGTCCGACTCGAGCACATCGGTGAAGAGCCGCCAGACCGCCTCTCTCTTCGAGCGCGGCATAGCTCTTGGCACGACGGGGGCAAGTCGCACGACCTGCTGTGCCTCTTCAAAGCGGGTGAATCTTCGTTCATCTCTCATTTCTGCCTCCAGCGGCGAAACTAATACCGAGGCGTGTTCCCCGATATGCAGCGCTATTTTACAATATTTATTGTTCGAATGCAATGAGAACTAGCCCGTAGTTCTCGCTACGCCCGAACAATAGAGCGGCAGAAACTTTTACGATGTAGGTCGGTTAGGCCTTTGGCTTCAACCGCATTCCTGTGTTTTTTGGTGCCGTAGCCCACATTGGTCTCAAACCCATATTCTGGATATTGGCCGGCCAGCTCAATCATAAATCTATCGCGCTGCACTTTGGCCAATATACTAGCTGCAGCCACACAGGCGATTTTTTGATCGCCCTTAATGCAAGTCTCGCAAATTTCGTAATCGGCCAGGTAGTTATAATTGCCATCCAAAAATATCTGGCTTACCTCGCATTCCATATCTTCGAGGGCTCGCTCGTAGGCCTCGCGCAATGCCCAAGCCATGCCGTGCTCATCGATTTCGGTATTCTTAACCCAACCAGTACCGGCAGCAATTGCCTCTTCAGACACCAAGTTAGCGAGCTGCAAGCGCTCAATTGGTGAGAGCATTTTAGAGTCGTATAGTTCGAGCTCACAACCTGCCGGCAACACCACAGCTGCGGCCACCAATGGGCCAGCCAAACAGCCACGGCCGACCTCGTCGATACCGCAAACCAGTAAGCTGCCTTTTGCCTGCATTGCTTTTTCCATAGAATATCCTGCACTCACCCTCATGCACTGAATTATACCTTATTTAAAGCTGATTATCTGATATCCGTATTTATCAATCTCCTTTTGTGTCCAAGTAGTGTCCCCTTTTGTCTTGCCAACATAGGAAACCTGCTTTTTTACTTCACGGCCCGTAAAGGTCTTCTTAGTTTCATCCCATTCTTTAAGAATGAGTGTGTCGCCAGGATTAATGTCAAAGTCTGCCAACCGAAAGTCATACATCTTCTTGCCACTTTTAACTAGCTCAAAATATTCTGGTAATATTTTCTTTTCAACAATCATTATTTGAAGTATATCAAAAAAGGCTCCGTAGAGCCTTTTTACAAATTGCTGTATCTATTATTTGCCTTTGTCTTCTTGAGTTTGGGCTTTATCTAGGCCCTCTTGGACTTCTTCGGCTGGGGTTTGAGCCTCGTCATCACCATCGGCTTGAACTTTCTCTTCTTGAGTGGCACCTTTTCGCACGGCATCGTCGGCTCCCGAAGGATCGTCTTTACTGGCAGCCTTATCTTCTTGCTTAACCTCCTGGTCTAAGCTTTCGGTGTCGGCTTGATTTAAAGCATCATCTTTTCCTTTAGCATCACCATCGAGCTTGGCTTCGGTTTCGGCTTCGCTGGCCAGCGAATTGGCTTGTTCTTCGGCGGCAATTTGAGCAGCCGTGCGAGTATCGGCCTCGTTGGTGCCGGCTTTATCAAACTCGAGCTCACTCATGCGGGCCGATTTGCCACGGCGTTCGCGCATATAGCTTAAGACTGCTCGGCGCACCTTGCTGCGCTTAACAACTTCGATTTTTTGAACATTAGGACTGTGCACAAACCAACTTTTTTCAACACCTATGCCGCTAGCAATTTTGCGAACAGTAATAAAAGCTTGCAGGCTGTTGACTTTTCGGTAACGAATTGCCAAACCTTCGAATACCTGCACCCGTTGCTTGTTGCCTTCGCGAATTAGCTGGTGTACACGCACGGTGTCGCCTACACGCACACTGGGCAATTTGGTCTTTAATTGGGCTTTTTCTATGCTAGCTAGTTTGTTCATAACCACAAAATTTTAGCACATCTGGTAATTAATTTCAAGCACCTGTATAATGATCGCGAAAGTCGCACCCACCCACTATCTATCAAGGAGCGGCGTCCTGCTGACGCTCGTCTACGGCAGTGATGAGCTGCTGGGGATCAAGATCCTCTTGTTGTCAGTACCAACGACAATCGCCTGGCAGTGGTTTGGCGATCAATACGCTCGTGGCATGGTCGACAGGTATCGGCAAGGCGTGTTGGGTGTCCTGACAGACGGCAGGCCAAGAACAGCCAGCATGATCCGGAGAGCGTTTTGGGGGACACCTGCCAACGAGGTGCTCGGCAAGATCCTGTGGCAGCTCGAGAGTTCTGGCTACATCGAGAGCGAGATGAAGAACGCCAGACCAGCAACGCACCCAGAAGACGTGGTGGAGCGCGAGTTCTACACCATCACACCGGTCGGCCGGGAGCTACTGACTGGGCACAGAAGAAAAGCAACCACATGATCTGGTGGGAATGGATCCTGGTTCTGTACCTGATTGGTGCTGTGTTCGGATTCGCATGGCTCTGGCTCGTCCAAGGAGCTTGGAAGTACGAACCAGAAATTGGCGAACGCCTACTGGTTGGCGGCTTCTGGCTGCCCTTCCTGATCGCTCGCCTGGTCCTGCTCATCGTGAGACGCTGGATCTGTTAGCAGCTGACCACTCACCTCAAACCCCTGAAGGGCCCCTTCGGGGGTCTTTCAGTTACGAAGCTACAGCCGCCTGCTTTTCGATCGGCACTACGTTCTCAGATTCTACAACCTTATAAAGTTCGGTAAAAAAGTCTCCCAGGGCATCTATACCTTGATTGAGTTTGAGCTTTTGCTGGCTATTTTCGAAGTACAACACAACCGGTGTGGTACCGGGGAATTTATCAATAATGCCCTTAATCTTAAGTAGCTGCTCAGTGTCGGAGCTGGAGCGCAGCCGGATCTCGACACTACCATACTGGGGCGAGGTTTTGGCCTTCTCGATCTCCTCTGGCTTTTCGGCCGGAGCTGGGATTTTTTTGGCAATCTCGTGATCTATCAACTTAAACTTGTCGGCCATAACCTTGAGCTCCTCGGTGCTCTTGCCGTCACGACCTCGAGCATTGATCTTGCCAGTAATCTCAACTACATTGTCGGGTACTAGCAGGGCCTGGGCTTTTTCGAAAGTTCTTGGAAACACAATCACCTCAACATCACCCGCCAATGTTTCTAACTGCAAAAAAGCCATGGGGTCGTTATTGCGGGTAAATATTTTCCGTAAACTAGTAATAATGCCGCCAACCGTTACAACCTTGCCGTCGTCATTCTTTGTAAACTCGGCCATGCTGGCTGTTTTGGTTAGTAGATAGTTTTTGTAATCATCGAGCGGATGCGAACTAAGGTAAAGACCTAGCAATTCTCTCTCCCACATAAGGTGCTGGCGCGAATCGGCCTTCTCGGTAGGTGTGTCCAAATGCAACGGCGGCACCTCTTCGTGCATATTTAGGGCGCCAAATATATCGATCTGGCCACTTAAGGCGTTTTTTTGAGCCCGAGCTGCGTAAGTGATAATCTTGTCGACATTATGCAGCATAGTGTCGCGATCACCCATAGAGTCAAAGGCCCCGCACTTAATGAGCGACTCCATAACTTTTTTGTTAATAACTGTGGCATCAACGCGCTGGCAAAAATCTTCTAGGCTTTTGAACTTGCCATCTTTGCTTCTAGCCTCGAGTATCTTTTCGACCGGGCCCAGTCCCACGTTCTTAACCGCACCCAGTCCAAAACGAATGTTCTCACTCTCTGGCACCACCGCAAACTCTGAGAATGATTCATTGACATCGGGCGGCAATACCTCGATTCCCATCTTGCGGCACTCGGCCACCTCGATAGCTATACGATCTAAGTTTTCGTGATCACTAGTTAGCAGCGCCGCCATAAAGGCCACCGGGTAATGGGCTTTGAGCCAGGCGGTTTGAACAGCAATCAGCGCATAGCAGGCCGAGTGACACTTGTTAAAACAATAGGCCGCAAAGTCTTCGAGGCTCCTCCAGAGCTTTTCCACGAATTGCCTATCGACATTGCTAGTTTTAATGGCACCCTCAATAAAGTCTTTTTTCATCTTGGCCAAAACCTCTGGAATCTTTTTACCAATACCCTTACGCAGAGTGTCGGCCTGACCACCGGTAAAGCCCGAGAGATCCTTGGCTAGCTGCATAACCTGTTCTTGATACACAATCACGCCATAGGTGTTAGAAAGGGCGTTTTCCATTTTAGGGTGATCGAACTGTACCAGCTCTGGGTTGTGTTTGCGGTTAATAAAATCATCGATCCATTGCATGGGCCCAGGGCGATACAGCGCCACCATAGCAATAATGTCTTCAAACACAGTCGGTTTAAGTTCTTTTAAGTAGCGCTTCATGCCTGCCGACTCAAGTTGAAATACGCCGGTGGTATCACCACTACTTAATAATTCAAAGGTTTTGGGGTCATCGACCGGGATCTCGGTAACATCGATTTCTTTGTCGTAAACCTTGCGAATTATGCGCAGAGCATTTTTGATGATAGTTAAGTTGCTTAAGCCCAAGAAATCAAACTTTAACAAGCCCAGGTCTTCGATCGGAAACATGGTGTATTGGGTGGCCACACCGCCCTTACTGGCTCTAGTTAGTGGCACGTATTCCACCAGGTTCTCGGGGGCGATCACTACGCCGGCGGCATGGGTGCCAGCATTGCGGATTGTGCCCTCGAGCCGAACCGCCACATCTATCAACTCCTTGGCTCTGGGATTCGAGTCGTATTCTTTCTTAAGCTCGGCATTGTCGACAATTGATTTGGCCAGCGGAATATGTCGGCCTTGTATGGGTGCCGGTATTAACTTGGCAATAGCATCGACTTCGCCATAGGGCATGCCTAAAACCCGGCCAGTATCGCGCACAGCGTTACGAGCTGCCATGATTCCAAAGGTAATAATCTGAGCCACCCTCTCTTGACCGTATTTTTCGGTGGCATATTGAATCACCTCCTCACGCCGGTCATCGGCGTAGTCCATATCGATATCGGGCATACTAATGCGGTCGGGGTTTAAGAACCGCTCAAACAATAGATCGTATTTAAGTGGGTCTAACTCAGTAATGTTAGTAACATAGGCAATTATGCTACCGGCGGCTGATCCGCGTCCAGGTCCGCACACAATACCCTGATTTTTACTCCAGTTTATAAGATCTGCCACGATTAGCATGTAGCCTTCGTAGCCCATGTCGCCAATTACACCTAATTCAAAATCGATTCTTTCTAAAACTTCAGCCGGCAGCTTGGCCTTTACCTGCCCCTCACTTAAGCCGGGTAAATCTTCCTTGGGAGTATCGGTATAGCGATTGGCGGCGCCTCTAAATACCAGTTTGCGTAAGTAACTTTTTTCGGTCTCGCCCTCAGGTACATCGAATTTTGGTATCAAGATCTTGCCCATTTCTATGCTTATATTACACATTTTGGCAATCTTGACAGTGTTATAAATAGCCTCGGGGGTATCTTTAAACTTGGCCATAAAAGATTCGCCGTCATTAACACTTAGATCTTGCTCGAGCTTCATGCGATTGGGATCCTCGACGGTGCTGCCAGTTTGCACACACAGTAAAATGTCATGCGGATAGTGATCGTCGGCAAGCGTATAGTGGGCGTCGCCGGTTACCACTAGTGGTATATTGAGCTCCTTGGAAATCTGGCGCAATGCCGTGTTGACCTTTTGTTGTGGCTCCCACTCTGTGTGCGGTTGCATTTCGAGGTAATAATTATCTGACCCCATAATCTGCTTGTACAGCTTGGCTGTTTCTACAGCTCGATCATATTCATCATTCAATATATAAGTGCCGACCTCACCACCAATGCAGCCAGAAAGACAAATTAGCCCCTCATGATATTTTTCTAGGAGCTCGTGGTCGATGCGTGGCTTATAGTAAAACCCATCTAAGTTGGCAATGGTACTTAACTTCATTAGGTTTTGGTAGCCGATGTTATTTTTGGCTAACAAAATTAGGTGAAAAGGGTTGCGATCTTCGGCACTATTTTTGTCCTTATAGCTGCGCGGAGCAACATAGGTTTCGATACCAATGATTGGTTTTATGCCGCGCTCCGTGCAGGACTTGTAAAACTCAATTGCGCCCGACAGCGTGCCGTGGTCGGTGATGGCTACCGCTTGCTGCCCCATGGCCTCTACCCTGTCTATTAAACCTGGTATCTTCTGTAGGCCGTCGAGCAAACTGTAGTGGGTGTGGTTGTGCAAGTGCACAAAATCCACAAAGCCCGGTGCTTGCCGAGCCTTTTGCATAACTCCATTGGCCTCTTTGTTGCTATCCGCCATTTTTCCCCTTAGAGATTTATTATAGCAAACTGCTCATGCCGATTGGTAGTTGATAAACTCCGATTTTTGTACTATAATGCTGCTACTTTGAAAGGCAAGGCTACTCAATAAGGAGATTTTATGCCTACCAAGTTGACAACCGAAAAGTGTACGGCGCTTCTCGAAACGCTGGTCTCTGGTGCCGGCCGGCCCATTCGCAAGACCGACAAAGAAGATGGTCGTGTTTACGAATCCAGATTCCGTGTTGGTGAGTGGGATATTGAGGTCGTTGTACGTACTTCGATGGCCCATACGATCATCGAGACCATCAGCTTCTTCGATCCCGACCCTCAGATTGACTGCGGGGTTGTGTTCCACCGCCAAGGTGGCCGTCGAACACTCCGCGAGATCGGTGGCGAGTCCGAGGAGGTGGCTCGCGGACTGCTCATTAGGATCCACCAGGATTACTTAAGGGAGCTCGGGCGGCAGCATCACAGCCTGTCCTGGGTGCACGCTCGAGCTGGTTGACACCAAAAAGACCCGCCCAATAACCGATCCGTAGGAGAGAAAACCTACGGATCGGTAGCTAGCCTTAGCACCTACCCCAAAACTAAGTATTTAGGCTAGTTATTTAGTTGTAGCTGCATTCAAAGTATGCAAAAACTGCCCAATTACCGGCAATCCACCCAAGGCCGACACCAAGAACCCAATAACAACTATGGCTAGAGCAGCCCCTAATACGCCGGCGAAGCCACGTACAAAGCCGGTTTTAACATTAAGCCAGAATAGCTTGCGTTTGTTGTGTAACAGCTCGGCAATCTGATCAAACGCCAAACTATTTTGAAGCTTAACTTCCTGATTTCTTGGCTCGTTGGTCTTGTTGGACATTACTTGCCAGTATTAGGCTTGGCTTTGTTGGCCTGATTCTTTTTTTGAATCTTGTTGTATTCTCTTTGACCCTGGCGAATAACTTTTTTGGTTGACTTTGATATCTCAGCCATTAGCTCTGAGGCGCGATGAACCAATAGCTTACTTTCATCGGTTGCGACTTTGCTAACTTTTTTGGTACTCTTGCCCAAATCACCACTTCGGTTGGCTAACTGGGTTAACATTTGATCACCCCTCTCGGCTAACTTTTTGGCCTCAGTGGAGCCGGACTTTTTGGCTTCGGCTACCATTGCGCTTAGATCTTTGTGAGTGTCGTCTAACTTTTTTTTGAGTTCGGCGCGGGTTTCTTTACCGCTTTTGGGTGCATACAACAACGCAGCTACACCGGCCACAATGCCGCCAACTATCGCTCCTTTTAAAAAGCCTTTGTTCTTACTCATCGTCTTTCTTCCTTTTGCTGCTGTGCCTAAATTTGGTTAGGTATTTTTCGATCATCATGGCGACTACTCCTGGATTTACAACGGTGCGACGAACCTCGTCGACCAAATCACTGGCCTGTTCAGCACTGTCCTGAACTTTTTGAGCTGCTAGGCGTACTTGTTTGAGAGCTTTCACCAGCACCACCAAAAATATTACGGTATAGGTTATTAAAATAATTAGCGCGATCGACATTACTACCAAAAGTGCGATTACTAAAATATTCATTTCTTTCTCACTTTCTGCTTAATTTTGTCAGCCGCCTTGGCTGTCCGCTTCATTATACTACTCGGCATTGAGCTATGCACGTGCCGCTCCAGCACTGTCCACTCGTTTTTGTCTATCACGGCATTGGGTATAACATGCAAATTACCGTCATCATCTTCGATCCTAGTTTTTTTGATATCCATCTCGCGCACAATACCTGCTGTTTGCTGATCACCAGCCTTAATGCGGTAACCGACCTTAAAATCCTTGTCACTACTGAGTTGCAACCCGGCCACTAAATCACTCACGGTGGCCGAAATGCCCTGCGAAAAGCCAAGCAGCAAGACTGCAAACGAGCCGGTAATAGCCAGGGCAATGCTACTAAGCCCCAAAATCTGTAAAATTGTTATAATCAAAAACAACCACAGTGCAATCCGAACTACTGTGTTCATAATTTCTTGCAAGCCTATTGGCCAATGCGTCCATCGTATTAGCTGGCGCAAAATGACAGCCACAACCCTCATTACAACGTAGCCAATTATGGCAATAATAATGGCCTTGGGTAGATTTGGGATTACTGAGTTAAAGCTAGTGCCCACGCTCTTAAAGCTATTTAAAAAATCTGTGCCTATATTTTGCATGTACTAATCGCCTTTTAATAATTTAAGCATAATTTGATTGGCCTTGGTAGGGTTGGCTTGGCCGCGGGTTTCGCGCATGAGTGCGCCCAAAAAGAATCCAAGCGCTTTTTGATTGCCAGATCTAAAATCTTCTACAGCCTTGGGATTTTCGGCTACTATTTTCTGGGCAACTACTTCGAGCTCCAAGTCTGAAACATCGATAAGGTCACTAGTTTTGATCTCGAGAGGCTTACCATTACTAACAACTTCAACGAAAAGCTCCTTTGCTTTTGTATTGTTGATAGTGCCGTTGTCAACTTCCTTGATCAAATTAGCTAAATTCGCACCTGTCAGCTTGGATTCGCTTATGTCGTTTTCTTTTATCCAAGCTTGATAATCACCAACTAGCCAGTTAACTGCTTTTTTAGTTAGCTTTTGATCGTTGAGTGTTGTGGAGGCACTAAAGAAAATGTCTCGAGTTTTGGCCTGGCCAATCAAAACATCTTGCTCGTCGATGTTTAAGCCCAAATCCTTCAGTTGCTTGCGAACCTCTATAGGCATAGCCTGGCCAGCTAGTTGGCTTTGGATCGGTTCCACAATTTCGCCAGTCAAAACCAGAGGCGGCAAATCAGGCTCCGGAAAATAACGATAGTCGTTAGCTTCTTCTTTGCTGCGTTGCGAGAAGGTTTTGGCCTTACCGTCGTTCCAACCGCGGGTTTCTTGTTCTACTGCTTGGCTGTGTTCTAGAAGCTCGACTTGGCGCTTGATTTCATAGGTTAATGCTCGCTCGGCATTGCGAAACGAGTTAAGATTTTTCAATTCGACCTTGGTACCCAAATTGTCATCGGAGCTTACCGATACATTAAGATCAAACTTAAAATTACCGTGCTGCATATCGCCATCACTCACTCCTAGAGTTGTAGTTATATTGTAAACTTCTTGCAGATAGCGTTTGGCCTCTTCGGGAGAATGCATATCGGGTTCAGATACGATTTCGACAAGCGGCGTGCCAGCACGATTGAAGTCTACCAAGCTATAGTCGGCCCCAGCCGGATGAGTTAGCTTGCCAGCATCTTCTTCTAAGTGAGCGTGATGGACACCAACCTTTTTAAATTCGTCGCCTACCAATATCTCTACATATCCCGACTGAACAATCGGCTCGTCCATTTGAGTGATTTGGTAGCCTTTGGGCGAATCGGGATAAAAATAGTTTTTTCTGTCAAAGCTAGTGTTTGTGGCAACTTTAGCATTTAGGCCAGTTCCTAGGATTATGGCTTTCTCAACAGCACCTTTGTTAATAACTGGCAATGTGCCGGGCAAGCCCAAACAAACTGGGCAAACATTGGTGTTTGGCTCGGCCTGTCGGCTGTCGTTGTTGCAAGCGCAAAACATTTTGCTCTTGGTGGCTAGCTGAACGTGTATCTCTACACCAATGGTAGGAGTATATTGCTTACTCATCCTTTTGCTCCAAAGCAGATTTTAATGGATAGCCTTTAAAGTATCGAGCCTTCACCTTTGGATCGAGCTCTGCAGCCCGCTCTATCCTGGCTCGTTTGGTGTTTTTACCCAGACTTTGCTTTTTAATTTCTTTAGCCCTGGCCAGTAATTGCTGAATAGTATAGTTGGGGTTGGCGTTTTGCTGCTCTTCACCCAAATCTTCCAGACCAAGCAACACATCTTCTAGGTTTGCAAACATAATATCATGGATCAGCTTGCGATCTACCTGGCTGGCGTCGGCTGTGGAATTACGAGCTATTCGGGTTAACACTAACAACTTGTCGATCTTTGTTGAAAATAGCCCAGCTTCTTGTTCCATAAGCTTAACCGGGTTAATTGGTGAGTTGAATAAGCCTACTAACTTAGAAAATAGAACAACTCGTTTTTGAATGTTTCCCGGAGCCAAACCAAGTATGCTGGGCTGTTTTTCAATCAAGCTGACGGGGCTGTGGAAGCCTTGGCTAGTTAGGCTATCAAGTTTGCCTTGGATAGATTCTGGAGCATATTTGAGTATGTTGGGCTGTTTTTCAATCAAGCTGACGGGGCTGTGGAAGCCTTGGCTAGTTAGGCTATCAAGCCGCTCCCCTACAGAAACATTAGCTCCAACCAGTGTTTCGGCTCTAAAATCGTTTACAAACTCTTGGCTAAAACCATATTTTTGTAGTTCTGCTATACGAGCCAACACCACAGCCTGGCGGTTTGACTGATCAATACGCAGGTCAGCTCGGCCCATTTCTTCATCGCTTGGTGGTCTTGGGATAGGTTTGTCTGGCATTAGATGCCTACTCCTAAATCTCGTATGCTCTGGCCCAAGTCGGCAACAGCTTGTTTAACTTGATTGGGCACAATGTCGTGCTCAACTTCGTGAGCCAACATATTGCGCAGTTTATGGGCCGCCCAAACAGCCGTTACGCTGCCTAACTGAGGGCCAGCTGAGCGCATTCGGTCGGCCATAGTCTCGCCGCGAAAGCCCTTGGCTCGTAACACATAATCCAAGAGTTTATCAGCCTCCATAAGTGCGTTTTTTATCCCACTAGGGCCAGAGTTTTGCATTGCTTGTATATCTCTCCACTTATTTTGCACTAAAGCAACGTCGAGTTTGGGTCTATCAGCAAACCCCAGCTTTTTAGCGGCCATGGCTGGGTTAAGCCGCTTTTTCTGCTTGCTGGCTTTACCGCGCATAACAAAATACATCAGCCCAGACAGCACGATAATGGCAACAATCACCGAGACAAGTGTCATAGCCTTATCCCCTCTACCCGTTTATGCCAATCTGTTTTGGCCTGAAAAGCCCTGGCTGCAGATATTACCTTCGCATCCTCACCTTGTCGACCCATTACTTGCAGGCCTAAGGGCAACCCGGTTTCTGAGTCTACACCAGCTGGGATACTTACGGCCGGAATGCCAGCCAAGTTTGCCGAGACAGTTAAAATATCTTCTTTATACATTTCCACCGGATCCGACTTGTCGCCTAGTTTGAATGCTGCTGTAAGGGTAGTAGGTGTAACAATCAAATCAAACTGTTCAAAAAGCCTATCGAATGTCTGACATATTAGGGTTCGAGCCTGCATAGCCTTTTTGTAATAAGCATCGTAGTAGCCGGCCGATAGTGCATAGGTGCCAATCATATTGCGGCGTTTAACTTCGGGTCCAAAAAATTCATCACGGGTTTTGGCATAAACCTCATACAGATCATCGGCTTTGGCCGAACTCTGACCATAACGAATGCCATCGTATCGCTCTAAATTCGAGCTTATCTCAGATGGAGTTAAAACATAGTAGGTTGCCAAAGCTAACTCTGGATTAATAAATTCAGCCTGGGTAAATTCTTCTGTGGGCTTTATTGCACCAACGAAGTTTTTTACCTGTTCTAAGTCTTTATAAGAATCGAGTACTCCAATTTTGACATCACTACTCAAGTCTTCAAGCTTAAAGTTAGATTCAATCGTTGTCGAATCTTGTTGGTCTCGACCAGCTATGGTCTCAACCAGCCTCGCTACATCGTCGGCATTTCGTGCCAAGGTACCGATTGTGTCTAGGCTCGAGGCCATAGCTACTACTCCGTAGCGGCTTATCAGCCCATAGGTGGGCTTATACCCAACCACCCCACAATAAGCTGCTGGCTGTCGAGTTGAGCCTCCAGTGTCTGTACCCAAGCTAAAAATTCCAAAATCCATAGCCACTGCAGCGGCCGAGCCGCCCGAACTCCCTCCTGGCACTCGCTCGAGATCCCAGGGATTATGGGTCGGGTGATAGCCGGAGTTTTCAGTGCTGCCTCCATGCCCATACTCATCTTGATTAACCTTAGCAAGCAGGATTGCTCCAGCCTTGTTCAGTTTTTCGACTACCGTTGCCGAATACGGTGGCATGTAGTCTTTAAGAATTTTGCTGGCTGCTGTGGTAACAATGCCTGTAGTTAAAAACATGTCCTTGGCGGTGTAGGGAATTCCCTCTATCGCTCCAATTACCTGACCACTAGCTATTTTTTCGTCGACAGCCTTAGCTTGAGCGATTGCTTCTTTTTCACAGACATATAGGCAAGCCTTAACCTTATCATCGTATTGTTTAATACGATCCAGATAATATTGGGTAAGCACAACCGCCGACACTTCTTTACTCACCAAAAGTTCGTGGGTCTGTTTAATTGAAAGGTATCCGAGCTCAGCCATATTCCACCCCGTTATCGTCCGAGTCTGCCGGCTGGCGGGTGAAAACCATAGTTTTCGCTTGGGTTCGAACAATAAAATCTGTCATAATACTTTCTTCACCTTAACATACCCATCTTGAGTAGCCGGGGATTGGCTGAGTAACTCTTCACGTGGGATCTCACAGTCTTGCACGACATCTTCGCGCCAGACATCTTTAAGCCCGGTAACTTGGCTGGTGGGTTTAACACCTTCGGTTTTAATAGCCTGCAGACTATCTACGAACTCTAAGATAGAACCAACTTCGAGCGTCATCCTGTCGAGCTCTTCGCTGGCTAGTTCTATGCGCGCTAAGCGGGCAACTTTTTGGATCTCAGATAAACTTAATTTGGGCATAAATACTACATAATTATACCAGCTTCAGATAAGCCTATAAAGCACGGGCGATTTCACAAAAACAAGCTCTACCCTAGACTTCTAGTGCAAGTACTGCAAGGATTACCCTTATGCAAGGGTAATCCTTGCAGTACTTGCAGGAATTTTTTCGACCTCCTCCAATATTAGTCGATTTAAAATTTCGTCTGGGGCTTGAGACTCATCCAATACGAATTCCAGATATTCATCTATCGACCGAAAGCTTTGATTAACTATATCGTGCCTGAGCCAGCTTGGTGGGTACCGCAATAGATTGAAGCTAGAATATTGGTAATTCTCCAGCTCGAAGCCAAGCACAAGCGGGTTGCGATGTATATAGCGAGAAAGGTGGGTAATATATTCACCAGATTCAATTTGGGTAGCCTTATACGAACCTTGGAACAAGCGCCCGACTCGCTTATACTTTGCGTTAAAATACATTGAATAGCTAGTACAAAGTGTCCGCATAAAAGCAGTCATACTAGTTCGATTTACTTGTTTTATAAGTAAATGAAAGTGATTCGGCATTAAGCAGAAAGCCACAAGTTCAATTTCGTTAACATAATTTTTTAAGCGAATAGATGTTTCTGCCTGGGGGCTTACAGGACTCAATATCTGAACAATTCGGCTAATAAAAACCCTATAGTCCATTTCATCTAAAAAGATGTTTCGTTTTTCAACGCCACGGTTGTAGGCATGATAGTAGCCGCCTTCCACAAATTGCTTCGTAACATTTTTGCTTGGCATATCTGGATTGTAGCCACAAGGGTTAGCCTTGTACAGCTTAAGCACTTTCAAGAATCGATTTAAGACGGGTGCAAGGTTTACCCTTGCACAAGGGTAAACCTTGCAGAACTCGAACTCGTAGGCTGGGACGACATGGATGGAAGTGTTAGATCAGCTTTATGAACTCTTGCTCGGTAAGCACCTTTACACCAAGCTTACGAGCCTTATCCACCTTGCTGCCCGGCTCGGCACCAACCACCACATAGCTGGTGTTTTTGCTAACAGAGTTAGTTACATCTGCACCCATAGCCGCAACTTTTGCTCCAGCCTCGTCGCGGCTCATGCTTTTGAGGGTGCCAGTAAACACCCAAACTGTCCCAGTTAGCCTACCGTCCTTTGACTTGGCTTGGTTTTGAACGTTGACTCCAGCTTTTAACAAGTCTTTGACTAATTTTTGATTGGATTTATTCGCTAACCAGTTGGCCACGGAATCAGCCACAACGCCACCAACCCCATCTATGTCTCCCAACTGCTCCTCGTTGGTCTGCATAAAATCATCTAGACTGCCAAAGTGTTCGGCAATGTCGCTGGCGGTCTTGGCTCCAACGTGGCGAATGCCCAGGGCATAAATAAACCGCCCTAGACTAATCTTGCAATGTTCACGAATCGAATCAACTAAGTTTTGAGCCGAGGTTTCGGCAAATCGCTCCAAACCAACTAAGTCGTCTTTGGTGAGCCAGAAGATATCGACCGGACTCTGGATCAAACCTTCTTGCATAAGTTGAGCCAATATCTTCTCGCCTAGGCCGTCAATGTTGAACGCCGGCTTACTAACAAAGTGAATTAGCTGTTGCCATTTAACTTCGCCGTAACCCAGGTCGGCTAGCCGAGCCACAGCCTCGCCTTCGGAGCGAATTATCTTTACACCCTTAAATTCGGCTGGCATTACAAACTTTTTTTCTTTGCCAGTGCGCAACTTTACTATTGGCTCAATAATCTCAGGGATAACATCGCCGGCCTTGTGAATAACTACCGTATCACCTATTCGCAGATCTTTGCGAGCTATCTCGTCTTCGTTGTGCAGGGTGGCTCGCGATACTGTGCTGCCCGCCACCTTAATTGGCTTAAGAACCGCATAGGGCGTAACTGCCCCGGTTCGGCCAATGCTTACTCGAATGTCCTCTAGCACTGTTGTGGCCGTTTCGCCAGGATATTTGTAGGCTACCGCCCCGCGCGGCGCCTTGCCAGCTACGCCCAAACGCTCGACAGCAGCATTACTATTAACCGTAAATACTAGGCCATCAACCATAAATGGTAGCCCAACTCGCTTGCCCTCCCACTCACTCGCAAAACCTTCTAGAGCCTTCAAATCTTTACAAACTCCGTCGTGCGAATCTACCTTAAACCCCAGCTCGCGCGCAAGGGTATGTTCGTTGGCATGAGTCTTGAGTTGTGGCAGATCCATTTCTATGCCATAAGCTATAAATTCTAGCTTGCGGCCAGCAGCCACGCTGGGATCTAGCTGCCGGATAGTGCCAGCTCCAGCGTTGCGCGGGTTGGCAAACAGCGGCAATCCGGCCTTGGCTCGCCCAGTGTTTATGCGCTCAAATTCAGCTTTTGGGATAATTACTTCACCACGAATTTCAAAGAAGTTATAAACTTCGTTTGGCGCTTTTAGGGATTTACGAAGCTTTAGCGGCACAGTCTGAATGGTGCGAACGGTGTGAGTTACATCTTCGCCAACTGCACCATCGCCTCGGGTGATGGCGCGTGTAAACACACCGTTTTCGTATTGTAATGCCATAGCCAAACCATCCATTTTTAGCTCGGCATAGTATTCAACTTCGGTTTTGCCCAAAAGTTTGTGAACTCGCTTTTCCCAAGCCTCCAGTTCTTCGATACTAAAAATATCTTGCAGGCTGAGCATGCGAACCCTGTGTTCAACTTTCTTGAATTTCTCTAGCGCTTTACCGCCCACGCGCTGGGTCGGCGAGTCGGGAGTAATGAACTCCGGGTACTTAGCCTCGATGCCCTTAAGCTCGTTAAAAAGTGAATCGTACACCTCATCGGTAACACTTGGCTTATCAATTACATGATACTCGTAACGATAGCGGTCAATTACGTCGCGTAACTTTTTGGCTCTTTTGGCGGCGGCGGGTTTATTATCGGGCGGCAACACGGTCATAGATTTTTCCTACATAGACCAGCAAGAATGGCAACAACAAGCTTGCCAAAAGACCGCTTATAATAGCATTTACAAAATCGTTTTGTCGAAATAGTGGCACCATGTTTAGTAGCTGAACAGTGCCACTGCTAATAGTTATTACAATCAGCAGGATCACCACATAGCCACCCAAGATCTTCCAAAACCGCTTTTTGGTCATACGCCAACTACTGCGCAAGCTGCGCCAGACCGTAATATTGCTATCTAGCAAAAAATAAGGACTCAACGAAAAACGCGTAAAAATATAGGCAAAAAAACCTAGTCCAACAGCTGCTGCTACAACTATGGCTGGCCAAAAACTAAATTGCACGCCAAGCGCCAAAACCAGCAATACAAAACTTACAATTAACGGCACAGCGATGACTGCCTCAATTATACTTAGACCCAAGTAGCGCAAGAATGATCCGCTAGCTTGGTTATACAGAGCTACCAATGATTGACGAGCATTGGTTTCACGCTCTAATACAACCAAAAGCAGAGCAATTAGCATGAAAATGCCGGCCATGCTGCCAATGTAGCTCAGATCAACAGTCCCACTTTGCCCGGTTAGTCTTAATATGCTAGCCGGCACAGATGCCACTACGGCGGTTAGCCATAGTCGTACAAAATCTTTGCGATAGCGCTGCCAACTTTGAACCAATAGCTTAAACGGGTTTAACTTTATTTTTTCAATAACCGGTTTTTGATCTGCCATCTATAATTTTCCTGTTTATGGGTGTAGATCCATGCTTTCTAATCTTTTTATGCGCTCAGCGGTCGGCGGATGAGTGCTAAACAGCCCCGCAAACCAACTGCGGTGCCCATGCACATTATCACGCAAAGGGTTGATGATGTACAGGTTTTCGGTGGCTCTATTAGCAGCTTCTAGGGGCTCCGTGTCGCCTTCGATCTTGCGTAGTGCCTTAGCCAACCCTTCGGGATAACGCGTTAACATAGCCCCACTGGCGTCGGCCAAATACTCGCGTTTGCGACTAATCGCCAGTTGTAATAACACGCCGATTAGTGGTGCTAGTAATGCCAGGGCTATGCCGATAACAATCATAATCAACTGAAATGTTCCGCCACCGGAATCGTTATCATCACCAAATATAAAACTAAACCGCAAAAACCAATCGCTCAACAATACAATCACCGCCACCAAAACCACCACCAATGCCATAAGCCTTACGTCGTAGTTACCAACATGGCTCAGCTCATGAGCAATTACACCCTCTAGCTCTGGCTTATCCAGCTTCTCTAGCAAACCAGAGGTTACCGCCACAATCGCGTGTTTAGGATCTCTGCCAGTTGCAAAGGCGTTTGGAGCTGTATCATCGATTATATAAATAGATGGCATTGGCAAACCAGCCGTGATGCTCAAGTTTTCGACAGTTCTATATAGCTGGGGGTTGTCTTTTTTGGCTATTTTTTGTGCCTTGGAGACTGCCAATATCATGCTGTCGGCAAAATAGTAGCTTATAGCGGCATAAAAAACAGCAAAGCCAACCCCTAAGTATAGTACGGCTTGATTATTAAACGCCAAGGCAAAGACATAGCAAAGCAATGTAATTACAATCACAAAGCCGCCTATCAAAAACCAACTATTGCGCTTGTTTTTGGATATTTCGGTATACATGTAGCCCTAATTATACCTGGTTTTAACCTGAAAATGAAGCTGTAAGTATTGACTAATGCTATCTGCCATTGTAACATGGGCGCCAGACAAACCGTCCGCACCAAACGCCCAGGAGGCGCCATGACAATACTTCAAGCAGTCTACGAGTACAAGATCACGATCACTCGTGGAACGCGCGGAACCGAAGCCAACCCTGACGGACAACTGATCGCTGGCCCCGATTCACTCGAGGAGACAACCAGGCTCTTCGCCGAGCTGCCTGCCGTCAAGAACCATGCCTACGACAGCATGGACGTGCTCAGGCTGTTCTGCCGTGCAACGGGTGGCGGTCGCCACAGCCTGTGGTACCTGGTGGAGCCCGAGAAGGTGGTCCGGTTCTCGAGCGTCGACAGCTGGATCCACGACAACCTGCCAACTCTGGCAGGATCACCGGCCGAGCAGAAGGCTCGCCAAGAGCTCCAGCAGCTCGTCGACACCGTCGTCTGACCGATCGGTCGCCTAGCTCAACCAAGCCCGCTCACGAAAGAAGCCCGCTCCTTCGTGGGCGGGTCTCTTTCTTTTTATAGCCGTTTATTTATCAAGTGGTAACTCAAAATGCCAATATTCTTTTTTGCTGCCGAGTTTGAAACCCAAGCTCAACATGGTTTTCACTAACAAATCCTGTAGACGTTGAAAGGTTTTGCTTTGGGCATCATTTTTATCAGTATAGAACCCAACAAAATGCGCCGGTATGCTGTCTTTGGAATCACGCATATAAACTTCCTTGCCTGTTTTTGTATCGATTAACTGTACATCAACAACACGCCCACTAGCATGTGGCATATCTTTGAGATTCATTAAAGCGTTGGCATTAGCTTTTCCCATTACTTTGCTGCGAGTGCGATGGGCTATTTTATATAGTTCGGGGCTGCGGTAACCGTCTACTATTGCGATAGTATAGCCATATTTACCCAACCTCTGCTTTGCCAATGCCAGTGGTGCTTTGAGGTCTAGATCAACCAAGACCGTCTCATCGGTAATTCCTAGGTCTTTAAGCTCGTGCTCACTAATGCCAAATCGCTGGGGATTGTTCCAATAGTAGTTCTTGCCTTTTACCCCGAAGCTGTCGCTGGGTATAAGACGTTTTGGATCCGCGAGAATCATAAAGGACTAGAACTTTACGTCGGGGGCTTTCTTAACAGCTTCTTTTTCGCTGTCTGCTACGTCGTAAAGATCTTTGGCCTTAAAACCCAACATGTTACCAATTAGGCTAGTTGGAAAAACCTGTAACTTGGTATTAAAGTCACGCACATTACCGTTGTAAAAGCGGCGGCTGGCTTGAATTTTATCTTCAGTATCGACCAACTCCTCTTGCAGCTGCATAAAATTCTGATTAGCTTTAAGGTCTGGGTAGTTTTCGCTAACTGCGAATAGGCTTTTAAGCGCCCCGCTAAGCATGTTGTCGCTCTCGGCTCGTTTACCCAGGTCGCCCTCTGGAGCATTCATTACTGCACTACGAGCTTTGGTAACCTCTTCGAATACGCCTTTTTCGTGCTTGGCGTAGCCTTTTACCGACTCCACCAGGTTGGGAATAAGGTCTAGGCGACGCTTTTCTTGCACAGTAATGTCGCTCAGTGCCTCATCGGCCCGGTTGCGCGATTTGATTAGGCCGTTGTAGGTAGCCCAGAGCCAAACTAGCACCACTACGACTAAAATTAAGACAATCCAAAGAATCATAAATTACTCCTTTATCTAGATGTTATTATACGCCCGGTGCAGACATAGTGCAATCAGCAGTAAGGCAGAATGTCGCGCAGGTCATTCGATTCAACATGATGAGTTGCCACCTGAACCAGCTGATCAGACTTGCAGTTAAAGGCAACTGAGGTGCCGGCTGCTATTGCTGCGTGAATATCGTTGTGATTGTCGCCCACAAAAACTGTTTGATCGATGTTAACCCCATACTTCTTGGCCATGTCGCGTATACAAGTGGCTTTGTGCTCAAAATCATAAGGCGTGGGGATCGCATCGGCTATGCTTCCTTGCGGGTCAAAAATGTACTTGTTAATAAAGATGTCTTCGAATATCTCCTGCCAGTGCGGAAATAAATGATAAATGACCAGATCAATACCGCCCGAGACAACAAAAATCTTATAGTTTTCTCCCTTAAGTACACCTAAAACTTCGTGGGCACCTTTAGTGACGTAAATCTTACCAAACGACCTAATCATCTCGTCTCTAGTCACACCTGCTTCCTTAAAAATTCTGATATCTTCTTTGACCCAATCCTCATAACTTAATCGCCCAGCATTGAAGTCGGCGATAAGTTTTTTGCTTAATTCGTGGTCAAGATTAAAGTAATCCCAGACGTGGCCAAACACAAACTCACAACCGTCAGTAAGGGTGCCGTCCAGATCAAAAAAAATTAACTTCGTTTGCTCATCCTTCAAAGACTACCTCTTTCTCGATAGTTTGTTCCATGTTTGGCGTGTAGTATGCAATCTTAAACTTAAGACTCCCGTCCCAGATAACGTTCTCAATTTCACAAGCGCCATATTTGTTAAATTCATCAACCGGAATAGTTTTTGGTGCACGAATTACAATATTTGGTGCTATCCATCGTTTCGCTAGATCAAACAGTGTTTTTGAGCTGGGGTTGGTTTTTTCTAAAAGTGGCGGGAACTCCCCCTTTGGTCCACCTTCCCTCCAGTCAGGATCTAGAATCACAACTTCGGCGGATTGCTTCTTTAGAAGCTCTGGGGCTAAGACATCGCCCAAGACGAATCCAGTTTTTTTGCTTACGCCGTATAGTTCGGCATTCTTTTGAGACATATTAATGCGATCGGCATTGATATCTATACCCGTTACATGATTAATCTGCTTGGCCAGGATTACACAGAGCATGCCCACTCCAGAGCATAACTCAACAGCAGAGTCGTAGTTATTAAGCCTATTTGCCATGTGTTCGGCTACAAACTCCGGGATACTCATGTGGTGAACATCTGGATCGGAAAATATCTCTTTACTGAATTTTTGCAACATCAATGAGATTATACCAGAACAACTTTAATTTGGTAGATAGGCTAGTTGGTGCTCATCATGTCGAAGTAGTAGAAAGTGACTTCTGTAAAGCCGGTTTTTTTGCGCCACAATCGACTGGGAGCCAAGATCGTGTCAATGACAGACTCGGCGTCGCCTGGCTGTCCAACACACTGACCTCCAACGCCTCGGCTTGGTCCATCACCCGCGACGCGATCAAGAGCGAGGTCAGCAAGCTCGAAGACCTTCTGTAGAGAGCGCAAAGCGGTGGCATCGATACCGAGGGTGTTGTTCGAGCGATCTTGAAGGAGCCGTACGCCACCCTCCGACGCGACGACCTCGCGAACGACCTGGAAGCCGAATCAAAGAACCCCGCCGAAACATTGTTCGGATGGGGTTCGAGAGAGACTTCTTTGGTGGGCTCGTGCTTTGAAAAATGCACGAGAATCAAATTAAAGTCCAAAAGTTTTAGAAAGCGGAGCGAGTTCAGTGGTTCGTGTCGCTTCGTCGTTCAATGCTGCTCCTTTGTACCCCGAACGCAATCAAAATAAGGGGGGAGACAACAGAGCGAAGCGAGAAATGCCCCTATAATCCCGATTTTAAGAAACGTTTTATCGTCGTTTTTCATATACAACAACTTAATTTAGAAATATCTTTTGTAAACGAAAGTGCGACGATTTTTATTGCCTCCGAAAGTGTTGGGAACATCGGCAGAGAATTCACCACATCGTCAATCGTGTTTTTGTTCTTCACCAATACCATCGCTTCAGCGATGAGTTCTCCAGCATTCGGTGCGAGAATATGCACGCCGAGAATTTGTTTTGTCTGCGGATGAATCGCCATTTTTATCATTCCTTCTGTGCGCCGCATAATAATTGCTTTGGGCACATCCTCAAACGAAACGGTGCGGCAGGCGCAAACGCCCATTTGCTTCATTTGCTCGTCTTCGGTGAAACCAACTCCGGCAAGCTGAGGGTCGGTAAAAATGGTGTAAGGCACGGCATTGTAATCAATCGAAAGTGTTGTGCCTTTGAGCGCATTTTCTGCGGCAAGCGTTCCCTCACGTCCGGCAGTTGGTTCAAGCCGTAAAGGACCATTGGTAACATCTCCAACGGCAAAAACTTTCGGATTGGATGTTTGGAAATACTGATTGACGACTACCGCTTGACCTTTATTTATTTCAACACTAACAACATCAAGACGGAGTCCTTGCGTGTTAGGCGTTTTGCCTGCCGCCAAAAGTATTTCGTCAGCGGATACTTCCTCTTGTGCCTCGCCGATTTGATACGAGACAACATTTTTATCGCCCTCTTTGCGCACGCTTTTTATCTCAACATTCGTTTTGATTGTTATTCCTTCCTTTGAGAGTATTTCGGCGAGGCGATCAGTGAGTGCTTTTTCAGAGTGCGGGAAAATTGAGTCGCCGCGGTGTAAAATGGTTACTTTCGTGCCAAAGCGAGAAAACATTTGAGCAAATTCCAAGCCAAGCGGCCCTGCACCGACCACAACCAATTCTTTCGGTTGCTTTTCTAGGCGCAACGCCTCAATATGCGTGACAAACCCCGTCTCTCGTATTCCCTCAATCGGCGGAACATTGGCAGTGGAGCCCACGGCGATGATAAATTTTTCCGCACTCAATGTTTCGCCGTTCACTTCCACCTCGTTTTGAGAAATAAACTTTGCCTTACCCTCAACTGCCGTTACATATTCTAAACTTTTGAGCACCTTTTCGTATTTTTCTTGGCGCAATTTCTCCACAAGCGAAAGCTCGTCATGCACGACTTTTTGAAAATCAAAGTTTTTCACTTCAAGCTCAACGCCAGTAACGCCGTGATGTTTGGCATGGTGCAAAATTTCGCCAGCATAAAGAAGCGTCTTTGAGGGAACACACCCGACATTGACACAGGTGCCGCCGAGTGGAAGCCCGGCATTCACAAGAGCCGTTTTCGCTTTAAGTTCGTTAGCACGAATTGCCGCCGCGAATGCTCCGGCTCCGCCTCCGATAATGATAAGGTCAAATGTTTTCATAATGGGTGATTCTTTCTTTCATCACCTCGACGACAGGTGATTTCTTAAGTTTATAATAAACGGTGCGGAATTCGCGGCGGCTTTCAACCATATTCGCTTTTTGGAGCTTACGAAGCGTATGAGAAACGGCAGAAACCGAAACGCCGACGACTTCGGTAATCTCACCGACCGAAAGTTCTTTGTGGCGGCACAAGAGATAACAAATTTTCAGGCGTGTTGGATCGCCGACCATGTTAAATTCTCGCGCACACGCGAGAATTGCTTCCTTATTCTTGAGTTCCTTTTTGAGTTCGTTCTTTTTCATATTTGAACCTACATTCAAATGATAGCAGACAAAAAGAAAAAGGACAACAAGTATTCTATTCATAGGGAGCTCCTCAATCTTTTCCGCGCTGGGAGGTGGGACAAGGAAAAGACAAGCCCGTCGAAAAAATAGCCGCCGGAAGCGAGGGCGTGGCGGATGGGGGGTGTGGGGGGGGAATTCCGCCCCGCCCGAGCCGAAGCGAAGCCCCGCCGCCCCGCGCGATTGAGCGCGGAGCCGAGCAGAAAAACTTTCTTTTCCTTTTTAGAAGAATTTTTTAGTGGCGCGCGCAAAGTCAAAATTGTAAAGAAGGTTTTTCTGCGAGGCAGGCCGCCGCTTTGCGGCGGCTGGCGGCGGGGCGGAGCGATTGGTTTCGGTTAGAGATTTTTGCTAAAATAGGTTCGAGCGCGGTTGTATAAATACACCAAGACAAAACTTTTCGGCTTTTTGAGAGCCAGATCGTGGGCGGCACAAAGTGCCGCCCATTGATTTTGTGGAGGTAAATCCTCTCCGCTCGGCGCGCGCAGGCGCGCCTCGCGGTTGGCCAAAACGAGGTTTGCTCTTGTGCGATTTAATTCTGTCTCGGATTTGATTTGCCCAACAAAAAGAATTTTTGCTATAATGAGTTTGCTCTCAATCGGACAAGTTGTCTTTTTTAATGGCCGTCTCGGGTCAGTTCAGGGCAACTTGGATTGAGTGCACCGGGGCGGCCATTTAAGTTTTCAAATTTTATGAATAACAACACGCAAAATATCTCGCAAAAATTCTTTTTGTATGCCCGCAAGTCCACTGACGTCGAGGACAAGCAGGTTTTGAGTATTGAGGCACAAATCACAGAATTGCGCGCCTTTGCAAAAACCGAAGGGCTAAACATTATTGAGGAACTTGTGGAGAAACAATCGGCCAAAATTCCTGGCCGTCCGATATTCGGTAAAATGATAGCGCGTATTGAGAAAGGCGAAGCAAACGGAATTTTGGCGTGGCATCCCGACAGATTGGCGCGCAATTCTGTGGACGGCGGACAAATAATCTATCTTTTGGACTGCGGTCATTTGGCGATACTCAAGTTTCCGACATTTTGGGCGGAAAACACCTCGCAAGGAAAATTTATGTTGAGTATCGCCTTTGGGCAAAGCAAATACTATGTTGATTCGCTTGCCGAAAATACAAAGCGCGGATTGCGCCAAAAAGTGAGGCGTGGCGAATATCCAAGTCTAGCACCTATTGGATACATCAATGACGTTAGGACAAAATCAATCGTCGTGGACAAAAAGCGCGCCTCCCTCATTCGCAAAGCATTTGAGCTATACGCGCAAAATGGCTCGCGACTTGAAGACATTTCCAACTTTTTGGCGCAAAACAATATCTTTTCTTCCGGCGGCAAGCGAATCAAACGAGACAGAATTTCTTTTATCCTTTCCAATCCATTTTACGTCGGGCTATTTCGCTATGCTGGGGAAATTCACGAAGGAAAGCACCAGCCAGTCATCTCAAAGAAAATTTTTGATAAAGTCCAAGAAGTTTTAAGGCAAAGAGGAAAGCCGCAAAAAACAAAAAATGAACCTCGACCATTTTGCGGACTGTTGAGTTGCGCCACCTGCAACATGATGATAACTGGCGAGTACAAGGTTAAGAGGCAGAAAAACGGTAATGTTCATAATTACACTTACTACCGTTGCACCAAAAAACGCAAGGATATGAAATGTCCCGAACCTTGTATTCGCCAAGAGGTATTAGACAAACAGCTTTCCTCTTTGCTTCAAAATTTTTCTTTGAGACCGGATTGGGCGGCAGGATTACGCACCATGCTTGAAAAAGACAAAACGGAAGCCGCCCAATCCTCCACCGCTTTTGTTCAAGAGTCCCGAGATAAAATCCGCACTATTACCACAAAGCTCCAGCGACTTCTTGATGGGTATTTAGAGCAAGATATTGAACGCGAAATTTACCGATTTGAAAAAGCAAAATTGTTAAGCGAAAAGAAGTCGCTGGAGGAACAATCTACCCGTCTTGAACAAAAGCGGATTGGCTGGCTCGAACCGCTTGAGGAATGGATAAAAGAGGCAGAATCTCTGCCTAAAATCGCAAAAGAGAGCAACCTTTTTGCGAAAAAGGTTGCTTGCCGAACTTTGTTCGGCTCGAACCTCGTTTTGGCCAACCGCGAGGCGCGCCTGCGCGCGCCGAGCGGAGAGGATTTACCTCCACAAAATCAATGGGCGGCACTTTGTGCCGCCCACGATCTGGCTCTCAAAAAGCCGAAAAGTTTTGTCTTGGTGGACAATACAGGAGTCGAACCTGTGACCTCACGGATGTGAACCGTGCGCTCTAACCAGCTGAGCTAATTGTCCTTAATTATTACTTGGTGCGCGGGGCGGGACTCGAACCCGCAAGCCGTGAGGCAACGGATTTTAAGTCCGTCGTGTATACCAGTTCCACCACCCGCGCTTGGAGGCACGTACCGGAATCGAACCGGCGTAAAAGGTTTTGCAGACCTTTGCCTAACCACTCGGCCAACGTGCCTCGTCAAAATAAACTTCTTGATATTGAAAACAAAAAAGTATTTAATTTTCAACTTTTTTGCGTGTTCATTTTTCCTCTCGCTTATCAAACATCCGCCTTGCGGCGGATTAGTTCACTAAAGCGGCAAATCGCAAGCTCAAGACCACCATATTATACCTGTTATAGCTAATCTTATAAAGGGGTAGAAAAAGGTGCAAAAATTTGGTATTATAAGTTGCGTTATTTAGTTGTTTATGCCCGGCCAAAAGCGAGAATGGTTTTGGCCGTTAAGGCGCCTTAGCTCAGTTGGTAGAGCGATGGCCTGAAGAGCCATGCGTCGCTGGTTCGATTCCAGCAGGCGCCACCAAGCGGGTATAGCTCAGTTGTTTAGAGCGCATCCTTGCCAAGGATGAGGCCGTGGGTTAGAGTCCCACTACCCGCACCACAGCACTTTAATGCTTCAGTTGATAAAGACAAATTACCAATTTGCATTTGTAACTCTTGCATTAATGTTCCTTCTCCCACAAAAGTCTGAACTTTTGCGGGCACCCAAATAACAAGGGCGATTAGCTCAGTTGGCTAGAGCATCTCGTTTACACCGAGGAGGTCGTAGGTTCGAGTCCTACATCGCCCACCACCTCGTTGCCTGACTTTGCGACTACGAGGAGATGAATTGGATCCTCAGCATCGGCCATCCATAGCTTGTGCATGGCCCTCATGGTCTTGGGCGATCGATCTGCATACGCACTCTGCCGTCCACCCGGCCACCATGCAGGTAGAGCAAGTTTCGGCGGCTACTGCTATTTCAACAATGCCGCGGCGGCGGCGGAGTTCCTCTGCGAAGGCGGACAGCGGGTAGCAATTTTGGATGTGGACTTCCATCATGGAAATGGAACACAGGACCTGTTCTATACGCGTGGAGACGTGTTGTATGTCTCAATCCACGGAGATCCAGACCATGCTTATCCCTATTTCTCTGGTCGGGCCACGGAGCTGGGTAAATCGGATGGCATTGGTGCTAACAGGAACTTTCCGCTACCAACCGGCACGTCTGACCCCGCTTACCTTGAATGTCTGAAGGCAGCATGCGACGAAATCGCACGATTCGAGCCCGCATACTTGGTGCTGTCTCTTGGGCTCGATACCTATGTTGACGATCAACTTGGCGATTTTCTGCTTACGCTTGGTGGATATGAGGGCGCCGCCACTCGAGTTGGGGCCTTGGGTATCCCAACGGTGGTAGTTCAGGAAGGCGGTTACCACCTTCCTTCGCTGGGAACATCGGTGGAAACCTGGCTTAGCGGCCTTATCGGCTAGTGATACCTTGTATTTGCAGTAAGACTACGCGACAATTGGAAGGTAACGAGGAGTAGATCATGAGTGAGAGCAGGCGAATTGACTCTATATTGATCACCGGCGCGTCGCGGGGAATCGGCTTCGCGATGGCATGTGCGACGGCGCCGATGGCCGACGCGATATTTCTTCATGCGCGTACCGATCGAGCGTTGGACGCAATAAGCAAGCGGCTGGACGAGCTGGCCCCAGAATGCAAGCAATTTCGCGTATCCGCGGACCTAGCCGACGAAGGAAGCCCTCGCGCGATCGCAGACGCCGTGGCGACCCATCGTGACCAACTCGACGTGCTCGTGCTAAATGGCGGGATCTACCTGGACGGTGACGCGGTAGACGGCGCGAGCGACGATTTTCTGACTCAACTCCGCGTGAATCTACTGGCGAACATGGACATCGCGCACTGCATGCTCCCGCTTCTGAAGCGTGGGACGCGGAGGAGGATAGTGATAACGGGCTCCACCGCAGGCTTCGAGCCCTATCCGGGAGGTGCGCACTATGGGATCACGAAATGGGGGCTGCGGGGATTTGCTCAGAACCTTCGAAAAGAGCTTGTCGGAGAGAACATCGGTGTAACGCATCTTGCGGCGGGTGCGACGGCGACAGACATGTGGGCAGACGAGGAACTCCCGGAAGGGCGCCTTCTCGATCCGGATGACCATGGCATACTGCTGGCTGCCGTCCTCAGCCTCTCGCCTCAGGCAGTGGTGGAGGAGATCTCGATCCGGTCGATGCTTGGCGATCCGCACTAGCTCATGCAGGGGGAGCAGCAGTCACCCCAACGGCCTCGGCCGCGGGCCAGCACAACGTTGCCACGATATGACGCTCATCCGCTCTCGCTCGACGTGGTGGCTGTGACTGCGGATGGCCGAGAAGCACACTTGGACGCGGCCACCGACGTCGTCGAGACGCTGGCTCCGCGAGTGGTCAGGTCTCTGAAGCGGACAGTCGAGTATCAGGCGTACGCTCCGATCCGGGGTCTAGCGATAATTGAACTGGGGAATCGAGGTATCACCTGCTATTTTTACCTACCGTGTTGGTGGGGGCCATCCCCCGAGTGCACGTACAGGAGCTACTACCGGAAGTACGGAGAAGCGGAATGGGTTGCCGAGACCTCGTCCGATCCCTTTGTCTCTGCGTACTCGGCGCATGTGCTTTCGTCGTTTCTCTTGGCGTGGCAACACCAGTCACTGCAATAGCTAGCGAAGATCCGCCGTCTTCAGCCGTGTCGACGGGCACCGAACCGAAGCCCTCGCAGACGCCTTCTGACCCAAATGGAACAGCGAGCCCAATTGGTGCATGGACGGTGGCGATCGTGGGCGCGACGATTGGCGGGTTCTTCGCCTACCTGATGTACGACAAGTACAAGCGCCACGTGCGGTGTGTACTGAACCCACGACGGCCGGCGACGGTAGACCGCTTCGTGCATCAATACATTGACCTCATCGAGGACTGCGATCGAGTATCGCCGGACAAGCTGGCCGTGTGGCTCGGCGACAAGCGATACTCGCCCAAGACCATGAGGGCCATGCACAAGCTATGGATGGCCGATGCTGAGGATCCAATTCATCTCCTCGTAGTCGCAAAGTCAGGCAACGAGGTGGTGGGATTCGTCAAGGCGATCGCATTGCGCAAGAGTCGTCAGCTCTATGTCGGATTCTTCGGGGCCCAGAATGTGGCAGGCATCGGACAAGGTGAAATATCTCGTCATCTTGTCGCCAAACTCGAATTGATCATTGCGAAGCTTGATGGTGTCGAGTGGCTGTCTTTTGAGATCACCGGTTCCGGCAGTCGATCGATTAGTCGGTGGCGTCTGTTCTCGGATTTCGCGAGAAAGACCGGCCACGAATGTCTTCACCTCGACGGTTACGTATTGCCAGAGGCGGATGGACTGGAAGCACTGACAGTGCCATCCGAATTGGCCTTGGCGGATGCCGGATTGTTTGGCCTCGTGCCATTGAGCGAGAGGTCTACGACGATGCGAGAGTTGCAACGAGCGGAGGCAGCATTGATCTTGCGTGACGTGTACTTCCGGGTGTACCTGTTCATGTTTCGGATGCCATCTGAGCCCGCAGTTGAGTATGACGCCTACATTCGGCGATTCTTTCGCCTGTGGTTCGTGGCGAGCTCTGATCCAGTTCGCCTTCTTCGTCAACACCCGGAACTGCAAAAGCAATGACTGTTCCAGGCTTGGGGGCGAATGCCTTCGACGCGGGATACGCAGAGACGAGAAGGACTGATCCTCGTCTACGCGAAATCGTGGATCGACTTCTAGGTGGAACCGACTCGGTTGTAAACGTCGGATGCGGTAGCGGTTCGTACGAGCCGCCGGACAAGTTCGTCATCGGTCTTGACCCATCGAGAACGATGCTTTCGCAGCGAGGGGGCGGTATCTCAGTGCGAGCCGTTGCTGAAGACCTCCCACTACGATCAAAGTCCGTGAGTGGAGTGCTCGCGGTTCACACATTGCATCATTGGAAGGACTGGCGACTGGGCTTGGACGAAGTCTGTCGCGTTGGTGTTTCGAGGGTGGTGATCATCACCCAAGATCCTGATTGCGAGTACGACTTTTGGCTTGAACGACAGTACCTTCCTCAACTGCTTGACGAGGACTGGTCGAACTTTCCTGCTATCGGAGAGATAACCGAGTATCTGAATGATGGTTCGGTGCGTCCGTTCCCACTTCCGTGGGACTTTGAGGACGGTATATACGAAGCATTCTGGCGACGCCCTCAGCAGTATCTCAATCCCCGGGTACGCCGGAACATCTCGGCCTTCGCGCGCATCGGTGACCGTGACCTCGCGACCGCAATGCAACGACTTGAGAACGACATCACTACCGGCCGATGGTCTGAGCAGAATGCCGACCTCGTGACCGCGCCTGAGAAGGACTATGGGTATGTCGTCATCTCCGGCACTCCGCGTTGATCGGCCGTTGTTCCACTGACGTCAGACGAGGTTGCTGTGTGCTCGGCAGCGACGACGTTAGATAGTCGTTGTGCAGCGCTCGGCGAACTGTCTCCGCATCTACCTCGTACTCGCGAGCGATCGAGGCAGCCGACTGGCCAGCGGCGAACAACGAGCGGGCATGGGCTACCGCTTCGTCGTCAAGTTTGCGGCCCTGTGCCCGCCGCTCAACGCCGCGACGCTCGAGATGACTCATGACAGTTGTCCGGTGGACGCCAAAGTCCCGTGCGCAGTCACGGACTGAGCACCCGGCCTGATACGCGGCCACGAGGTCGTCAACTTGCTCAGACGAGAGTCGAACTTGCTTCTGGACAGTCCGATCGGTCGTTGTGCCAGACGGTTCAGGTGTCGCATCAGCGCCGATTTCATCGGATGCCTCAGGGGAATTCGCCAACGCGCCGCGCGGATTCGAAAGCCGTTGGAAAAGGGCCACCATAAATTATTCCAACATTAGAGCCTATTGGCTCTTTTTTGATAGAATTAAGTTATGACCAAAATCATAGATGGCCGCAAGATCGCCCAAAAAGTTTATAAAGACCTTAAGCCTCGTGTAGAAAAGCTAGCAAAAGCCGGGGTGCAGCCCAAGCTAGTTATTATTGGCGTTAATCCCGACGAACCTTCGAAAGTTTATATTCGCATGAAGCAACGCCGGGCTGGCGAGCTCGACATAGCTACCGAGTACTTAGACTTGAGCAGTCAATCGCCAGCTGAGTGCGAAAAGATTGTAGCTGGGCTTGCTGAAGACCTAAAAGTTCATGGCATAATTGCCCAGCTGCCCTTTAATGGTTGGGGCAGTGCTCAAGAGCTGCTCGACCACATACCGGCCGAAAAGGATGTGGATGGGCTGAGCAGCACCAGCCAGGAGTTGTTAAAAACCGACAAAGCCCCGCTAGTGCCAGCTACTCCCAAGTCTATTCTGGAACTCTTGCGCCGAGAGGATATTGAATTAAAGGGCAAACACATCGTTATTGTTGGTCGCGGCCAGTTGGTGGGCAAACCACTGCACGATATTTTAGCCAGCGAAAGCCAAGATGTAACTGTAGCCCACCGACAAACCGAAGATTTTAGCGGCACCCTGCAAAAAGCCGATGTTATTATCTCTGCCGCCGGCAAAGCTGGCCTAGTTACGGGCGATATGGTTAAGAAGGGGGCGGTTGTGATAGATGCCGGCACCATGGATGTGGGCGGTGAACTAAAGGGTGACGTTGATTTTAGCAGTGTGAAAGAAAAAGCCAGCTACATCTCGCCAGTCCCTGGCGGTGTGGGGCCGGTTACGGTGGCTATGCTGCTGGAGAATGTGGTTGAGGCAGCTGAGAACTTAAGTAGTCCTCAATAAGCTTTGCGTCCACTTGATCCTTTGGGCGATTATAGGCTTTTTTGTACTTTAAAACCTCTTCTAATTGAACAAATGGCACACCTTCGATAACTTCTGCTTGCTTTATCAGCTTAGCCACATCTGGGTGGTAAGGAGGATAATCCCAAGTATCACATACTTCAAGAATACCTTTTACCAGATATCTGGTGCCTTCATCCCAAAATTTCTCATCCCACCCCGCACTCTTCATTTGCTCATAAAGTTGGGGTGTAACAATTAAGTCTATATCTTTATTAAAAGGCTTAATTTTCCGAACCTGCATTGGGCCGCTTCCGAAAACCGCATAGCTTCCTATGGGGAGATTGAGTTTTTTAACTTCGTCTATAATATTCATAATTTCTGGTGCCGCGGAGAAGACTCGAACTTCCACGCCCGAAAAGTGGGCACTAGCCCCTCAAGCTAGCGTGTCTACCAATTCCACCACCGCGGCCTATTAATCTTTAAGTTGATCAGCTCCCCAAACTAGTTGAGCCACCGCGGCCTATTAATCTTTAAGTTGATCAGCTCCCCAAACTAGTTGAGGGGCTAGTCTAGCCTAATATAACTTGCTCGCTTCTGCTCGACAGCTTGCGTGTTTTGCGAACTTCCACCACCGCGGCCTAACCGCTACATTTTACTATATTTAGTTTTATTGTTCGAGACCACAGTCGAGAACTGCTGTAGTTCTCAGCTAAAGCTTCGAACAATAAGTCAGCTAGTGGTTGTAGCTAGCTGGCAGATGGTCGTGCAAATGACGCATGTTGTATTCACGGCGCAGTTTGGTTACAGCGTCTTCGTGGCTAACACCAATTTTCACTTGATTGTTCAAAAAGTTGTTGGGGTCGAACAAGTTTTTAACGTCTTCGAAAAGTTTGTACAGATCAGCACCATAAAGAGCTTTTAAATACGGCGCGCGCATAATGCCGTCGTTGTGTTCACCGCATGTGGTGCCGCCAAGTTTAATGACTAATTTGTAAAAGGCATTAGTAAGCGCAAACAGTTTGGCACGATCACGCAAGTTGGCCAGGTCCAGAAACGGCTGAATATGCAGGTGGCCATTGCCCGCATGACCCCAAATAGCTACTTCGACCTTGTACTTGGCGAACATCTTGTCGGCTTCTTCTAGCAACTCGCCTAGTTTTTCGACCGGCACGGCACCGTCTTCGATAATTGGCAAGGCTTTTTTGGGCCCATCGACGGTCCAAATTACGGCCGCCGCTCCCCGGCGGATGCGCCACAGCTGGTCTTCTTGATCTTTGTTGACTGCTAGGCGTTGATCGTGGGCATAGTGTTTGAATATGGCGCTGGCTGCTTTGGCCTTTTTGGCTTGGGCTTTTGGCTTAGAGTCGTCAAATTCACACAGCAGCACAATTCGGGGGATCTCTTCGCTCGGCAGTAAGCCTGCGAGCTGCTCGGGCTTGTTTTTTTGCAAAAACTCCAATAAGTGATGATCCACCACCTCGAGCGCACTGGGCTGTAACTTCATTAGGTGCTGAACAGCCTCTTGGGCCTTATGAATGCTTTCAAAATAACCGACCACGAGGGTGGTTTTGGATGAGTAGGCCTCGGTATAAAAAGTGGCTTCGGACACAACCCCCAGCGTGCCTTGGGAGCCGACAATTAATTGACTTAAGTCAAGGCTACCATCTGAACGTTTAACGTCCCACAGATCGTAACCGGCAGAGTTTTTGCTAACGTGCAAGTTGTGATCGTGTAACAGTTTTTGGTTGGCTTCGATCATAGCATCGATCTCGCGATACAAATGGCCTTCGAAGTCGCTTTGAGCTTTCTTGGCTCTTAGCTCTTTTTTGTTTAAACGACTGGTGGTAATAACATCGCCATTGCTCAAAACTACACGCAACGCCTTAACCCAGTGCCGAGTAGAGCCGTACTTAAGGGTCTTCTCGCCAGCCGCATTGTTGGCCACTGCCCCACCAATAGTACAAAAATCTATGCTAGCAGGGTACGGCGGTAAAAAACGCCAGTGGCTGTGCAAGATTCCTTGCAGGTGAGCGTAAATCATGCCGGGTTGCACGGTAATGGTTTCTTTATCGATGTGTTTGAGTGCCTTCATATGGGCCGGAAACACCAACATGGCACCATTGCCCAGAGCGCCGCCGCCTTGGTCGGTGCCTTTGCCACGGGCGGTTAGATTAATCACCTCGCCTTCTTGAGCCTTCCAGTTCAAATACTTAACCACATTTACCACATCGGTCTCATTGCGCGGATAAATGACCATTTTTGGTTTAACAGTAAATATGCTGCCATCGGTAGAAAAGTAGCGACGAGCTGACTCGGCTATTGTAACTTCACCGCTTAATTGGCTAGCGAGATCTTTGATGGGGCTTTTCATATCTCTAAAATCATAACAAGTATGTTGGTAGGCAGCAAGCTAGCCAGCTTGACTATGGCCTGATTATAAGATAGGCTAAGCGTAAGGTTTATACCAAATTATGGCTGCCAAAACCAAGTCCCGAATCGGCAAAAACAAACTTACCATTACCAAACGCAACAAGTTTCTGTTGCTCGGTTTAGTTTTTGTATTTGTGGGTGTTGGCGTATTTATAATTACTCAAATATATGCAGCCGGAACTCCAGTTTTTAACACCAACCCAGACTACTGGCGTTCAAGAATCGCTCGTTGTGAATCTGGAGGCAACTACCAGGCCAGCAATGGCACCAACTTTGGCGCTTATCAGTTTGACTATGGCACATGGAAAGGTGCAGTTGGCCCCGACTTGGCAGCTCAATACCCCGATCCACGTCAAGCCCCACCGGCTGTGCAAGACCAGGCATTTAACAACACCTTTGCCAGGCGCGGCACTCAGCCCTGGAATGCCAGCTATCGTTGCTGGATAAGCGGCGCCGATGTGCCTGCCAGCACCAACGACAACACGCTTAACCCGTCTTCTCAAATTGCGGCCGTGTCGGCATCATCTCCGCCACCCAACCCCTTCGTGGTTACCTCTGGTAGCTACAACGTAGTTGTTAACGGCCGGGTAACCCTTAATAATGAACCTGTTAAGGGGGTTACCCTAAACACCTGTAGCGGTGATCGTAATGTAGTAACTGGTGATGATGGGCGCTTTAGCTTTGGCATTCCAGTTAATAATTCATTTTGTTTGCGTGTAGTCGCTGGCGCCCCAGAGGGCGCAACCTTGGCGCGTGTTAATAACGTAGTGGAACACGCTAAGGCCGTGAGCTATGAGGCCCAACGGGCCGGTGTTGATTGCTACCATAGTGTGTGGTGTTTGCTAGACCCAGCTTACACCTGGGATCGAGCTTACGACGGCGGCTATAACTTCTTCTATACAAAATAGCCATATTGACCCGTCTATAGTAAAATACTCAAGTTAAACCACGCCGCGGTGGTGGAATTGGTAGACACGCTAGATTCAGGTTCTAGTGAGCATTACGCTCGTGGAGGTTCGAGTCCTCTCCGCGGCACCATTAGAAAACTTTTTTCGGAATTGCCGCTCATTCGGGCGGTATTTTCTTTGGCTTTGCGGAGCAGAAGCCATATGTTCTTGGGGGGAAACGTATTTGGGGCAGCCGTTGGCTGCGCCTTTTTGGTTTTTAGAAACAGTTTCAATCCGTCCATCTCAAGAAAAGCGGACTTTATCGCACTATGCTCGCCACTCTCTGCAATTCCATTGAGGTCATACGCTTGTTTGAGCCACTGGCGCATAGGTTCAACCCAACTATTACTAGCAAGCGTGAACTTGCTGACTTGTTCCTCTAGCGACTTTTTCTCGGACATTAGCTCAGCTTGTTTAGCCCGATAGACACTCTGCTCTATATCTTGGTCTAAATAGCCGTCTAAAAGTCGCTGGAGCTTGCCCTGCAAGCTCGCAAGTCGTGTTTGTGCGTTAGCCACAAACACTCCAGAGGATTGGTTAGCTTTCTTTTCATCAGCAGCAAGCATTGTTTCTAGTTGTTCTGCCCAACTTTTGGGTATAGCGTAGCTATGCAAAATGTCTGTGAGCTGTGTTGCTAGTTCTGGTTCGGTTACTGCTGGCTCGGTGCAACGGATTGTTTTGTGCTTTCTTGTGCAACGGTAGTACACGTATTCGTGAATATTGCCGTTCTTTTGATGTTTTACTTTCTTTTCGGCAGTTATGGCTAGATTGCAGGTTGCACAACGCAGCAAGCCACAGAAAATCTGTGGAGCAGTTGCGCCTTTTTGTGGTCGTCCACGCTTGGCAAGCGTAGCTTGCACCTCGTCAAACAGTTTCTTGGAAATTATGGCTGTATGTTTGCCCTCGTGTATCTCGCCAAAATAGCGGAAATGTCCGTAGTAAAACGGATTTGTCAGCATACGCTTAATTTTGTCTTTGGGGAATTGCTTGCCAGATTTGGTTAGTATTCCTTTACTAGCAAGAAAGCTCGCAATATCCTCAAGCCGTTGATTGCCTTTTGCGTACAACCCAAAAGCCTCAATGACAATAGGCGAACGCCGTTTGTCTACGACAACTGTTTTTGTGCGTACATCGTTGATGTAACCGACAGGTGCAAGGCCGGGGCGTTCGCCCCGCCGCACCTTTTGGCGCAAACCTCTTTTGGTGTTTTCGGACAGATTGTCTACATAATACTTTGACTGTCCAAACGCTATGGACAACATAAACTTGCCTTGAGAAGTATTCTCAAACCAAAAAGAGGGGAACTTGAGTGTGCCGAGTTGTCCGCTGTCTAGTAAATAGACAATCTGTCCACCGTCCACACTATTTCTAGCCAGTCTATCTGGGTGCCACGCCAGAATATTGCCGCCATTTTGCTCTATTTCAGCTAACAACTTGCCGAATATGGGTCTGCCCGTTGTCTTGGCGGACTTTTTCTCCACAAACTCGGCGGCAATATGCAAACTCTCTCGCTTGGCGTATTCTCGCAACTCAACGAGTTGCGCCTCAATAGACAAAACTTGTTTGTCCTCTACGTCAGTAGATTTTCTGGCGTATAAATAATATTTTTCGTTCATAGCACCCCCTCTCAACTTAAATAGCCGCCTCGGTGGAACCAATTCAAGTTGCCTTAAATTGTCCGAGACGGCTATTAAAGCCGACAAACGAAAAAGACAACTACTGAATTGGTTCCACTTGCAATTATACCAAAAACCGCCAATGGCGGCTAAAAACCAAAAAGGCGCATCCAACGGCTGCCCCAAATACGTTTCCCCCCAAGAACATATGGCTTTTGCTCCGCAAAGCCAAAGAAAATACCGCCCGAATGAGCGGCAATTCCGAAAAAGGCTGACCCGCCCCGCCAGCCCTGGATTTTGATTGTTTTTGGATTTCCCCCGCCAAATTTCTTTTTTTCAGTTGAGAAAATCCAGGTCTGTCGGGTCGGCTGCCGAAAACGGCAGAAACGGCGTGGTGGTCGGTGCTAGGGGTTAATCTTGTAGTGCACCTGGAATGGTACTGGATTTCCAGAAACAGCAGGTGCTTGTAATGTGCCTAGTGCTTCGTAGATTTTTTGTAATAACTCTTGAGATACTTCACCCTGATTACTGATTTGTACAGACACTGGCTTATCGGTTGCCAGCTCAAACTGAATAAGAAGCTCGAATGCCGTAGGCGAGTCTTTTGCGACTGCTTCAACAACTCCAGAGATACTTTTAATGTACTGGCTGAGGGCTTCAGTGGAAACACTAGCCGCAACTGTCTGTTCATCGGCCAAGAGACGGACGCCCTCCAGCTTCACTGGTCCTGTTGGTTCGGGCGCAGGGCTTGCAGGGTTGTGTGTCTGCCATGTGCCGTTCGTTACGTAAGTTTGGCCGTCTACTGGGTTGTGGTATTGCTGGTCGTCTCGTGGTTGCTGATTGTCGTCTTGCATAGTTTCCCTTTCAAGTTTTTGCTAACAATTTCAGTTATAATTATACGCAAGGAGTAATAAAAATGCGATACCAGAGCCAATTTGATGACCAAGCCCTTGTTTTTGAAAAAGGTGTTTCGGCGATTGACATTATTACGTTGAACGGTGCGGCAAAAGCTGCCGACTCATATGTGCAACACCAAGAAATTGTTCTACCAACTGTGGCAGAAAATTTGCAAACAGGTTTCTTTGATGACCTAATGTGTATAGATATAGACCCCGGAACACGAACTGTTACGGCAACAATTGATACGAAAAAGATGGTTTGGCGGGAGACTATAAAAGCAAAGAAGTCTACACTGACTGACTATGCCGGTGCTGCACGTCTAGCTGTTTCGTTTTCAGACCTAGCTCTCGCCAACGTCAACAATGTTCAAGTAGCGATTGCACCCCTTAATCTTGACGACGGACGAGCTGCGCTTATGTGGTTTGCGGAAATACCGCTCGAAAGCCTGCAAAGCAGCGGTTACTATAATCTGTTTATTGCGGCTAGTAGACTAGCTGCGGGCTTCAAGGACGCAGCTCCCGAACACTACGACCAAGTAATAGTTCCGGCACAGCAGATTGATTATGAAAGAAAAATGACAGAGATCGTAGCGTTAAACAGAAACGAACTAGATGAAGTTAAACAAAAATTCAAAATAGGCTTGGACGATACTGGTGCCCGAGTACAAGCAGAGACCGTTATGACCTTGAGCCGCTCTATCCCGCAGCCAAAACCAGAACCTAAGATAGCCATTTTTGGTAGCAAAAATCCGGTTGTCTTCTGGTTGACCGAACCCGAAAATACAACGCAAAGAAATTTGGCGGGGGAAATCCAAAAACAATCAAAATCCAGGGCTGGCGGGGCGGGTCAGCCTTTGGCTGGCAAACGGCGGGGCTTACTTTAGGCTTTTTCTTGGAAATAGGTTCGAGCCTCGTTGTAGATAGACACCACTGCAATTATGAATGATAGAGCTTACTTAGAGAAAGCAATTGAGCTATCGCGGGAGTCAGTTGAAAGGGGCGGATTCCCCGCCGGCGCCATTGTTGTTAAAGAAAGCAAAATCCTCGCGTCTGGTGTAAGTAGTGGCAACCAGCTCAATGACCCTACCAGCCACGCAGAAATTGAGGCCATCCGCAAAGCTTGTCACCAACTTAAGACAACAGACTTGAGTGATACCACTATGTATTCATCGATGGAGCCTTGTTTAATGTGCTATGGAGCAACTGAGTGGTCCAATATTCCAAGGGTAGTATATGCCTGCGCAAGAGAGAAATTATCACAACAGCACTTTGAGGGTGATCATAATTTAGCCGAAATAAACAGACAGTCGTTGAGGCCAGTAGAGCTTGTCCATCTCCAAGAGCTTGAACAACTAGCCTTGGGTGTAGTTGAAGACTGGGAAAAAGCTAAATAATTACTGCCTGGCTTTTAGGGCCGGCCGGGTATTTATGTACCATTTGTAAACATTGTTGAACCGGTTTTGGGGCTCTATTATGCGGGTTGTGTTAAAGCCCTTCAACACGACACTCTGCGCGTAGTCATAATAAGGATTGTATAAGATTATGGCTGGCTCGTCTTGACTCCAGAGCTTTAAAAAATCTGTGTATTTGCTAGCTTTGTAGGCAGGGTCCTTGGCAATTCGCCCGGCTTCTAGATCGCGATCGACATTACTATTCTTGTAACTGCTTAAATTTAACCCAGGATCGTCGACTTGGCTGGAATGCCAAAAACTATATTCGTCTGAGCCAGCACCCAGGTTTTGGCCATACAGCAGTAGATCATAATTACGGGGTCGAACATAGTCTTGCTGCAAACTCGTGGCGTCAACTGCATTTATGTTTAGATTAACCCCTATTGCTTGCCACTGTTTTTTTAACGATTCGGCTACCTGTTGGTAGACCGAGCCTTTTAGGGTTACAAGATTCAGAGTGGTGTCTTGTGCCTTAGCAGTAGCTAGCGATGAGCGTGCCAAATCTTGACTATAGTCATAACGGGTGGTGTCAGCAGTAAAACCACTAAAGCCGGCCGGCAATGGCAGTTGTGATCGCACCCCCTGACTGTACAGCACTCCACTTACTATAGTGTCGCGATTGGTGGCGTAGGCTAGAGCTTGACGAAGAGGCTTGGTAAGCTTACTGTTTTTGAGGTTGAAAAACACCGCCACATAGGCCGGCTGCTTGAGCTGATATAGCTTAAGGTTTTCAATTTTAGAAAGCGTTTGGTAGTCTGGGGGTTCTATTTGAGAAATACCCATAATTTCTTTGCGCTCATAGGCCGTAATCTGGTCGCGCTCGGTTGGGTATATGTACATTTGCATGGTTGGAATGTATGGCCGACCCATATAAAACTCACTAAATGCTTGTAGTCGAACCACTCCCGAATTGGCCGACCCACCTACATACCGATACGGACCGCTGCCGATTGGTCTTTGATTGAATTCATGCAGCTTGAGCAACGAAGGTTTAACATTGGCCAGTATGTGTTTGGGCAATATCCCTACCGTAGTCGTGTATAAAAACTCGCTATAGCTGGCTGGCAAGTTAAAGCGTACGGTTGAGCTATTGAGTACTTCGGCCTGAACACCCTTCCAGTCAGCGCTATATGGGCTGCGGGTATCAGGGTTTTGAATAACAGAGACCGTAAAGGCTATATCCTCGGCTGTTACCGGACGGCCATCTTGCCATTTGGCATTGGATCGAAGATAAAATGTATAGCTCTTTTTGTCTGGGCTTACATCCCAATTGTTGGCTAGATCACCAGCATAGCCTCCGCTCGGGTCGATCTTGGTTAAGCCCGAAAATATTAAAGCCGAGATGTCCTTGGACGCCGAGTTGTCGGCAAAAATTGGATTCATAGATCTCAACTCTCCGGTCAATCCTTCAGAATAATTACCTCCATAGGCGGGTACTGTGGCAACATAGCGGGCATCGAGATTTTGAATGCCTACCAGCAATCCCCAGTAACAAATCAAAACTAACCCCAGCCAAGCCACCATTACGCTTCGCATAGAACCTAGCTTTTGCCAGCCACCGTAGATATGACGACTAAAGTAGTTCAACAGCCAAATACGCCAAAGGTGAAGATGATAATACATGCGGCGAGATTTACGACGTAATTTAAACCGTAGATACTTCCACATTGGTTGTTTAGTAAATAACCAAGCTACCTATGATGCTGCCCACAAAAATAATAGCTAGAATAATGGTAGCTATAAACAATATCCGCTCAATACCCCGCTTTGAACGGTAAAAACTACTGTCGCCGCCAAAAGCCGAGCCCAGTCCCATACCCTGGTTTTGTAACAAAACACAACCGATCAAAAGAACGGCTGAGATAATTGTTATGTAGGGTAGGATGTTTTTCATAATTCTTGTTTTTCTTCAACTAATAAATCGTTCATTAGGTAGTTTACGACCCAGATAATAATCACAGCACCGAGTGCTGCCCAAACAGAGTTAACCTGAAATGGCTTATAGAGAGCACTAGTAATGTAAAGCATTAGCATGTTTACTACGAGCGTAAATAGCCCCATGGTAACTACTATTGCTGGCAAGCTAAGTATAACCACCACTGGCCGCACTAGCGCATTGACAATACCAAAAATCAAGCTAGCAATCAAGAGCACCGTTAGCTGTTGATTATACTGTATGCCAACCAATAGGCTAGCGGCTGCCCAGAGACCCAAAAAATTCACCAGCCAGCTCAAAAGCAAGCGTTTTATCATTTCGCTATTTTACCATATTTTCAGATTGCATGGTAGTCTAAACGGTGCCTAAGTCGGCCTTAATTGTGCTGGCTAGCTTGGGCCCCACCACGCCACTTAGTTCGGCCCGACTGGCTGCCTTTATGCCGGCCACGCTGCCAAAATGCTTAACAAGTTTTTTACGAGTAGCTGGGCCAACGCCCGCGATAGCATCGAGTTGCGATGTTTTGGTGCGCTGGTTACGCACAGCGGTGTGATAGCTAACAGCAAATCTATGAGCCTCATCGCGAATCCGCTGCACTAGCTGCAAAGTTGCCGATCCATGGTTGAGAGCAATAATCTTGTAATCGCCTTCTATCCTTTCACCAGCCTGCAGGCCTGTTGTGGCGCTCGAAGCTAACTGAATTATTTGCTCATGCCGTTTGGCCAAACCAACCGTTGGTATCGCCACGCCAACCTCTTGCATGGCATTCAAAGCCGAACTAAGCTGCCCCTTGCCACCATCAATCACAACCAAGTCTGGCTTAGCCCAAGCATCGTGACGGCCAGAAAAACGGCGTCGCAAAGTTTCGCGCATCATAGCAAAGTCGTTTGGGCCAACACTGTGCATCTTAAAATGCCGGTACTCACTTTGATTGGGCACGCCGTCGGTAAAAACTATCATGCTGCTAACTGCATCGCCGCCAGCAAAGTTACTTATGTCGTAGCACTCTATACGTCTTGGTGCGCCCATTAGGCCTAGCCGATCAGCTAAACCATTGAGAGCTTGGTCGAGTGTGAGATCGAATTTTTCTTGAGTGCCAAAAACTATTTTGGTACTAAGCGCCTTAAGTGCCAAGTACTGATTGCGAGCCTCAGCGGCTTGTTCATACCTTTTATCTTGAGCCAGTTTTTTCATTTCGCGCTCGAGCTGCGTAAGCAGTTGCGAGGTTTTGCCCTCGAGTACGTAAATCAACCGCTTCACTAGTTTGCGATATTCAGTCTTATTCATATCTGGCTTGGGAACCACCCCTATCTGGTGTTCTAGCTTCGATGATATATTGCGTTCTGGCTTTACATAGTAAGGGAATATCCGTCGTAAATACCGTAGAGCCTTCTTGACCGCATAGCCATGCACAAAGGGCCCAAAATATCTCGCCCTGTCATCGCTTGGGCGACGCACAAAGCTAACAGCTGGCCAGTCTTGGTTAGTGGTAATACGTACATAAATAAAGTTTTTGTCGTCTTTTTCGAGCACATTGTAAAGCGGCTTATAGCGCTTAATAAATTCAGCCTCTAAAAACAAGGCTTCAATTTCTGAGTCCGTCTCTATCCAGCTAGTGTTGGCAATGTTTTCTACTAATAGCGGGGTTTTGTAGTCGCGGTGGTGTTTTTGAAAATAGCTAGCCACTCTTCGTTTTAATATCGAGGCCTTGCCAATGTAAATAATTTCCCCAGCCTGGTTGTAAAAAAAATAGACACCTGGTTTAAGTGGAAGCTCTTTTAATTTTTGCTGCAACGACTTCTTCACGCTGCAATTATAGCTTAGATCGCTTTTTGGGGCGTACCTTTTTGTGGCCGCTTAGATTTTTAGTTTGCCTGTCAGAACCATTATTTTGTTCTTGGCTTTTTTGGATCTGTTTTACAACATGAGCCTTGTAGCGCCTGAGTAACCAGCGAGCCAGCAACACAAGTACCACAACAATTAACAGCGCTAATAACACTAACTTATATGGTATTACCCAAAAACCAGTGGTGCCACGCAGCGTTTGATTGGTTGAGCCATAAGTAAGATCTAGAGTCGCGCTATAATATCCAAAGAGCCATTTTTTGTCGTAGATTTGCTCGAATTTACGAATACTTTTTGGCAATACACTGCGAGGCGGATTCTGTTTGCTGGCCGGCTCGCCGTTGACTCTAAGGCTGGCAACCTGCCGGCCAAACATGTCTTTGATAGTTATTGTACCGGTCGGTTGGACATGAATATTACCATTATTTTGAACTCGCTCTACGAAACCAATCGGACCATTCTCAAAAAAACCTGACTTGCTAAATTGTGGCCGGCTGGCACTATAAAAACTTACCAAATTGGCCTGCTCAGAAACATTGCCCGAGACACGCAAAAGTATGAGCGAACCAATGCTGGCTGACAACGCCACCCCAGACTGCTCTAATTCTGGAGCCTGGCCGGTAAAGCGAAACACGGCGTAGTGCCCGCCTGGCTCAGCGTTGGTGGGTACATTTATTTTAAACTCCACCACCCGCGACTGTTGGCTGGCCAATTTAAAGGGCGCCGGTGCCTCTACCCAGTTTCGCAAACTGTAAGGTTCGTTCTGGTTGTCGTCGAATATAATATTGGGCTCGCCCGATTCATTTTTGGCACCAAAGTCATTGACTTGGTTTTTAACTAATAATTCACCGCTCGAAAGATTGGTGACCTTAATAGAAACCTTCTCAAGCTTGCCCGGATCACTCTTTACTTCTACTAGTGGCGGCGAAATCGACAAAGCCTGACCCGCTTCAGCCTTAGCCTTATGAGCATAGCCACCCAACATGACGACAGCCATAATTATTGTTAACCCACCAAAGCTACAAAACTGTCTGATTCTTAGCGTCATAATCTAATTCTATACGAGCTCTAGGTAGTTGTCACCAACAACTTGTGAGTTACACTTAAAAAGTTGGTGTTGCAACCCAAGTCACAGTCGAGCTATATATGCCTGCCGGTGTGGTATTGGCTATGTTAGCCAAGTAGGCAACTGTAAACAGTCTAAAATCATCTGCGCTGCTATTACTCACCACCGTGTCACCAGTAGCAAAGCGAAAGGTGTTGTTGGTATTGTAGTTAGCAACTGGGTTGGCTAAACCAGCTCCAGCTGGATTCGACCCTACCGATGGCGAAGTGTTAGCTCTTAGGTTAAAGCCATATTGGCCTGAGCCTGTCGAGGAGGTGCAACCAGACGAACAAGCAGCAATTGTGTTGGAGCCAGAGGTTAGAGTGGCTCCTGTATAGGTTATGGCATAGCCAGAGCCAGCGTTTGTTGCTACGCCAATCTGTGAAGTGCTGGTTTTAGCGGAGCTTGTTGAAAGCGTTCCGAGCCCAGCACTGGTACCGGTGGCTCCAGCACAGCTCGAGCTTGTTATGCCAGAGGTGCCTGTGCAAAATGTTAATGTCTCATCAACAGTACCGCTAACAGTAATCTGGCTGGCCGTACTGGCCGCAACTACGCCCGAGCTACCTGCGCCAGTACCATCGATTGCGGTTGTCCACGAGCTGTCCGAATAAGTAGTTATACGAGCTTCGTCTGACCCTGCAGCTAATTCGATAGCCGACCTTTCCAACTTCACGGTTCAGAACGCCACAACCACCAAAGACTTAACTGCCAACGGCACCCTTTTTGCCAATGGTGCAATCAAAGTTACGGGGCCGGCCGAGTTCTTAAATAGTTCTGTATTCTATAAGCTAGCAACTTTTATAGACAAGGTGGTGTTCAAGAACAACGTTGGCTTTGAGTCAAAGGTCAGCTTTGGTAATACTATTACCGTCAGCAATAACACCGCCGGAACAGTTAAGATTCCTGCCGGCCAAACCAATCTTAGGCTTGAATTCACTAGGCCATATTCCAAACCACCAGTAATAAATGTAACACCAATCGGTATAGTATCGCCAAAATACGGTGTTGTTAACGTTACCGAAAAAGGTTTCGAAATCCAGATTGACCCGGCTCAAGAAAGCGAGTTACAGTTCAATTGGTTTGCAGTCGAGACCTCAGATAACTTCTAGAGCTTGCAATTTTTGGTATTTGTTCTACAATGGGGCTGTCCAACCGTACCTACACCTCGAAAGGAGGTGAAATGCAGCACGTATACATGGAGCTCGAGGACCTGCTGGCGCGTCAACCCAACGATGTGCGCCGACGTCAGCTAGTCGACCTGCTTGAAAGCTATTTCAGAGCGGAGGAACCACCTCCCAGTCGGGATAGCTGGGGTCTTCTGTCGGCACGTCCTTGGTCTCTCGCCAGCGGTTTTCTGTTCGACATCGCACAAGACGACAGCTACTGGCTGGAACAGATAGCGAGCTGGCGAAAGATCCATTCAGCCGAACCGACCCCGCCAGCCAAGCAGTCTGACCCACCGGAAAAGAGGGCATCGTGATGCAACCACAAATCGGGTCCTAGACACTGTCAATGGCGACAGTGTCTAGGCCTGCAGACAAATAGATAAGAAGGCCGTTTGGTCTATTTTTTTAGCAATTTCTTAAGATATTGACCCGTATAACTCCTGGCGGCTTTGGCTACCTCTTCGGGCGTGCCCTGGGCCACCACCTCACCACCGCCGGTGCCGCCCTCTGGACCCAGGTCGATCACCCAGTCAGTTGATTTTACAACGTCTAGGTTGTGTTCAATTATAAGTACCGAATTACCCATGGCTACTAGAGCATTCAAAACTTCCAAGAGTTTGCGCACGTCTTCGAAATGCAGGCCGGTGGTGGGCTCATCTAAAATATATAGTGTGCGGCCGGTGGCCCTTCGACTCAGCTCGGCTGCCAACTTAATACGTTGGGCTTCTCCGCCCGACAGCGTAGTAGCTGGCTGGCCCAGTTTAACATAACCTAAACCGACGTTGTTTAAGGTTTCTAACTTGCGACTAATAGTTGGTATGTTGCCAAAAAAGCTGCAGGCCTCCTCGATCGTCATCTCCAAAACATCGGAGATGTTTTTGCCCTTGTACACAATCTCGAGTGCCTCGCGATTATACCGTTTGCCATGACAAACATCGCAAGTTACATAAACATCGGGCAAAAAGTGCATTTCAATCTTGATAATTCCATCACCCTTACAGTTCTCGCACCTACCTCCTTTTACGTTAAAACTAAATCGGCCAGCCGAATAACCACGGATCTTGGCCTCGGGCACCATGGCAAATAGCTCGCGTATGTCGTTGAAAGCACCAGTATAGGTTGCGGGGTTGCTACGCGGAGTGCGGCCAATTGGGCTTTGGTCGATATCAATTACCTTGTCGAGATTCTCGGTACCTTCGATAGACTTGAATTTACCAGTTGGTTCTTGAGACCGGTGGTATTCCTGGCTCAACTTGCGCGCCAAGATGTCATTAATAAGGCTCGACTTGCCACTGCCAGAAACACCGGTAACAACAGTCATAATACCCAGTGGAATGTCGACAGTTATGTCTTTTAGGTTGTGCTCGGTAGCACCAACTATTTTTAAGCTGCGGCCATCGGGCTTGCGCCTACTGCTAGGTACATCGATTTTCTTGTGGCCGCTTAAGTACTGACCAGTTAAGGATGCTTTAACTTTTGCAATTTGAGTGGGCGCACCAACCGCCACAACCTGGCCACCATGCTCGCCGGCCAGAGGGCCTATGTCGATCACGTAGTCGCTAGCCAAAATCGTATCCTCGTCGTGTTCGACCACAATTACAGTATTGCCCAAGTCTCGCAGCCGTTTAAGCGTTGTTATCAGCCGGTCGTTGTCGCGCTGATGCAGGCCAATTGAAGGCTCGTCTAATATATACAACACGCCCATTAAGCTAGAGCCTATTTGGGTGGCCAAACGAATCCGCTGGGCCTCGCCACCCGCCAGAGTATTGGCGCTACGGTCAAGAGTAAGGTAGTTTAGACCCACGTCATTCAAAAACCGCAAACGGGCACAGATTTCTTTGAGTATTTGGCTGGCAATTTTTTGTTGTTGGGGGTTTAGCTTAAGCTTTTGAAAATATTCAAAGGCCGATTCAACCGTTAGCTCAGAGGCGTCGGCAATAGACTTGTCGTCTATAGTGATGGCCAAAACCTCGGGCTTTAAGCGCTTGCCCTGGCAGCTTCCACAAATCTGAGTGGTCATGTACTTTTCGATTTCACGCTTTACAAAATCGCTGTCGGTTTCGCGATAACGCCGTTCGAGATTGGGGATTATACCCTCAAATTTTGTTTTGTAAGTTCGCCCACCTGGCCCCGGCACACCCACCACCTCCTCGCCGGTGCCATAAAATAGGATGTATAGGTTGTCTTTGGTTAGCATTTCAACCGGCACATTTAAATCAAAGCCATGTTTTTTGGCAACTGCCTCCAGCAATTTTGTGTACCAATTGAGGCGCTGGGTGGTACGACTCCAGGGGCGAATGGCGCCCTCAGCAATACTAAGTTTTTTGTTGGGCACAATAAGCTCGGGGTCTACTATCAACAGTGAGCCCAGGCCCATGCAGGTTGGGCAAGCCCCGTGCGGGCTATTAAAACTAAACAGGCGTGGCTCGATCTCGGGCAAAGCAAAGGTGCTACCGGCGGCTGTGTAATGCTCACTAAAGAGCTGTTCCTCGCCTGAGTCGAAATTCAAGACCGTAATCACGCCCTCGCCCAAGTGGAGTGCCGCCTCTACGGCCTCTACTAATCGCTGGGGGTTGCTTGGGTCGATCGCAATCCGGTCAACGGCCACTTCGATGGTGTGCTTTTTGTTACGATCCAAACTCGGCACCTCTTCGATTGGCATAATTGTGCCATCTAAACGAACTCTCGAGTAGCCGGCCTTTTGGATTTCATCGAGCAAGTGTCGGTGCTCGCCTTTTTTATCTTTCACAATTGGTGCCAGTAAAATTATCCGGGTGTCCTTTTGGTAAGCCTTGATTTTGTCGACAATCTCGGTGGGTGTTTGTTTAGTTAAGACCTCACCGGTATTTGGGTCATGCGGTGTGCCAATGCGGGCAAACAGCAAGCGCAAATAATCATAAATTTCGGTAACGGTAGCAACCGTAGATCGCGGATTGCGACTAGCCGACTTTTGGTCGATGCTAATGGCCGGGCTGAGACCATCGATCTGATCGACATCGGGCTTTTCCATTAACCCCAAAAACTGTCGAGCATAGGCGCTCAAAGACTCAACATAGCGTCGCTGACCTTCGGCATAAATAGTGTCGAATGCCAACGACGATTTGCCGCTCCCGGAGAGTCCGGTAATCACCACCAGCTTGTCGCGCGGGATTTCAAGGTCAATGTTTTTTAGGTTGTGTTCGCGGGCACCTTTTATAACTATCTTGTCGTTCTGAGCCACAATTTTCTCCACTGCAGTTTATTGTTCGAGGAGTAATCGACGAGAACTATTTAGTTCTCACTTTGTTCGAACAATAATGTTAGTCCATTAGCACTAAAACCCACCCATTGTACGCCTATTGTCAAGATTGTTCAAGGGTTAAGCATGGTGTTGAATATTTGTTTTCATTGAGCCATAGTATGATTTCAACACAGGTTCTAGACTAACTACGTGCGCGCCGCCATAGTTTTTAAATCCCCCAAGGTGTCGGCCGACATGGCTGGCTTAGCATCTTTGGCATTATCGTTATTAGTTTCTACACTCATTTGCCTATCCTCTTAGCCTTTAGAATCTCTTTGATCTCTTCAATTTGATCGCGCAGCTCGGCAGCTTTTTCGAATTGCAAGTTAGCAGCCGCTAGCTCCATTTGCTCCGTAAGCTGCTTGGTTAAAAACGCCAGCTCGTCTTTGGGCACCTTCTTAAAATCTATGGCCTTAACATCGGCCGTTTCGGCCTCAGCCTCTTCATGCATACGCTCGGTAATAGCTTTTTGCACCGTGGTTGGGGTAATGTCGTGCTTTTTGTTGTACTCTTCTTGAACCTTGCGGCGCTTTTTGGTAACTTCGATCGCTCGGCTCATGCTGCCGGTTATGTTATCGGCATACATTATAACCTTGCCCTCTTGGTGGCGGGCAGCCCGACCAATAGTTTGAATCAAGCTGGTTTCGGAGCGCAAAAAACCTTCTTTGTCGGCATCGATGATTGCCACCAAGCTAACTTCGGGCAAATCCAGGCCCTCGCGTAACAAGTTTATACCCACCAACACATCATAAACCCCCATGCGCAAATCACGCAAAATGTCGGTTCGCTCAAAGGTGTCGACCTCGCTATGCAGATATTGCACTTTTATACCAAGATCAGCCAGGTATTCAGCTAGATCCTCGGCCATACGCTTGGTAAGAGTTGTTACTAACACCCGCTGCTTTTTACCCACTCGATCACGAATCTCGGCAATCACATCGTCTACCTGGTGTTCGCTGGGACGCACCTCAACAATCGGGTCGAGTAAGCCGGTGGGGCGAATAATCTGCTCGACCGTTTGTTGACTGCGAGCTAGTTCATAGCTGCCTGGTGTGGCCGAAACATACACCACGTTATTAATATGTCGTTCAAACTCGGTAAAAGTTAGTGGACGGTTATCGAGTGCGCTGGGCAAGCGAAAACCATGATCTATCAGCACTTGTTTACGGGCTCGGTCGCCATTGTACATGCCGCCTACTTGCGGAATGGTCATATGACTTTCGTCAATCAACATTAAAAAGTCGTCTGGGAAGTAGTCCATAAGTGTGGCCGGCTGGGCGCCTGGTTCGCGGTTGGTTAAGTAACGGGCATAGTTTTCAATGCCTTTTACGTAGCCTGTTTGTTCCATTATCTCAATGTCGTAGCGCACCCGCTCACCCAGTCGTTGAGCCTCAATTAGCATGTCGTTGTCTTTAAACCAGGCCACCCGCTGCTCGGCCTCGGCTTTGATATTGACGATTGCGCGCTCGAGTTGCTCGCGCGGAGTTACGTAGTGCTTAGCTGGAAAAATCGTGTATTCGTTTAGGGTTCTTGTGACTTCGCCGGTCAGATAATCAATTTGCTTAATACTTTCGACTTCATCACCGAAAAACTCCACCCTATACGCCGATTCTTCGCCAACCGGAAAGATATCTAAGTTCTCGCCGCGCACGCGGAACGTGCCTCGTTCAAAAGCTGTATCATTGCGACTATACTGTATGTCGTTAAGCTGCCGCAGCAACTTATCGCGTACCCGCCTTTCGTCTTTCTTTAGCGTTATGGTCATACTAGTGTAGTCGTCGATGCTGCCTATGCCATATATGCAGCTTACCGAAGCCACAATTATTACATCTTTGCGACTAAGCAGGCCTGCGGTTGCAGCATGCCGTAACCTATCGATCTCTTCGTTGATATCGCTGTCTTTTTCGATATAGGTATCACTGCGCGGGATGTAAGCCTCTGGCTGGTAGTAATCGAAGTAGCTTACAAAGTAGTGCACAGCGTTGTTCGGGAAAAACTCTTTGAACTCGCCATACAGCTGAGCCGCTAAGGTTTTGTTGTGGCTCAGTACTAAGGTTGGCTGGCCATAATCGGCAATCACATTGGCCATAGTAAAGGTCTTGCCGCTACCAGTAATGCCAAGTAGGGTTTGCTCTTTGTTGCCAGTTCGCAAACCACTGTTTAACTGCTCTATGGCTTTGGGCTGATCACCAGCTGCCTGGTATTTGAATGTAAGTTTAAACAAGCTCACATGCTAATTATAGCAGTCAAGCAACTACTATTCCTCTTTGCCTGAAAGTTATAGTGGCAGTTCTGGCTCTGGGGGATTATATTGATTTCTTGCGCCTGTACAGTCGGCTAGCTATTGATTTGGTTGGCCTTTCTTTTATTCTTGCATTCTTGGCTTTAAATATTGCCAACTTTTAGCATCATTTGGTTGTGGCATGTTGTCCGAGCTGTTGCCATAAAGTACTCAGCTACCCCCATGGCTTTGGGCTTTATACTATTTGGTGCCAGCCCGACGAAGGCGATACCAACAATTGCAATCGGTGCGATAACAATGATTGTTATACATCACTTCGTGCTGCTATTTTTATTTTGTCGCCTTACCTGTTTGGTATCCTTTTTTAACTATAGTGTGCAACCGTTTAGTAGTCGTGTCTGGGGCAGTATGCTTGCAGGGTTTATAGTTTGGCCAAAAGTAGTTGAGGCACTGCCGTTATAGTTGGTCTGGATCTGTAGGTGTAGTTGGCTGCCTACCCCTTCGGCATTGCCGGTATTGCTAACGCTTGCAATCCACTGTCCTTGCGCTACACGCTCGCCCACACCAACACGCACATCTTTAACGTGCCCGTAGAGTGCGTAGCGGCCGTCGTCGTTTTTCACTATCAGAAAGCGCCCAAAGCCAGCTGGGTCTGGTGGGTTGTCAATATTTACCACCGTACCCCCCTGTACAGATATCACTTGGGAACCATCAGGCGCAAATATGTCTAGGCCATTGTGCGGCCGGCCCGGACGCGGGCCTCCCCAGCAGCCACCACCCTGCGCATCTGGCCCGCGTACACTGCCAACTCCTGGCAACAAGGGCCATATGTAGGCTGGAAAACTAGTAGCTAATTGCATATCACTCGTAATTGCACCAACTAGCTGTCGATTGGCACGAAAAATACTTACTGAACCCCGGCGCATGCTAAGACGATACTCAACCCTGTTCAGATCATAATAACCATTATCTATATTTGCGCTCAGGCACTGTTGGGTTAGCGAGTTAGCAACAGTTTTAAAGGCGCCTTCTTGCCCCCTGACCATCCGACTACCTAAAACCTTTGCACCGTTGTCGGCGGTTATATCGAGCGCATACTCGGCCTGTATGCCATAAGGCAAGTTATCGCGTAATGTCCAGCAAGCAACCACCGACTTGGCAGCATCATTGGGCCAAACCGTAAGTTTTTCGAAAGGGCCATACCACTGCCAGGTTCCAGGCCCAATATTATTTACGCTTGTCGTCCAAGCAATACCATCTGCAGAAGAGGTGAATTCACCACCATCATGCCGAGTATAGGGGCTGTCGGGCAACATAATCCCCTGACTGCCGCTGGCTCTGGAAAACCGCAGCACGGCTATGCCGACTACCGCTACAATCATTACCAAAACTACCACCATCCACCATCGAAACCTAAAAGCACCCTTTTTGCCTAGGGGTTGGGACTTACCGGTACGCGGCTTAGCTGGCATGTTTGTTTTTTGGCATCATTAGCAGCTGCTGGTTATTACGCTTATGGTAATACAAACAGTGTCAGATGTCAAATCTAAGCGGCGCTCATCTATATGAACCAGACAAACCTATCAACAACAAAACTATTTAGAAAACAGAGCCTCAAACCTAGGCTTATCCCAACCAACAATAATCTGATCTTTGATCTCTGTTACCGGCACCCCCATTTGACCCGATTTTTCTACCATCTCTTGAGCCTTAGCCTGATTGGTTGAAACATCGATTTTCTCGTAGGGATATTTTTGTTCATCTAAGTAAGCTTCAACATGTTTGCAAAACTGGCACCACGGTGTAGTGTAGATAATCGCTTTGCCTGATCCTGACCCATCTGCCATCTTACGGTTCTCCCTTAGACCATTAATTATACTCTATCTTGAGTACCTAAAAAATAGTTAGTAGCTAACATATTTTAATAGCCAGTGGTGGTGGAGCTGGCTAGCAAAGCTACCAGTGCAATTGAAGCTAAGACCACTACTACACCAAGAATGAGAATAACAACACCCCACTTGGCCCACTGCCTTTGGGCTTCAATAAATTTCTCAGGGCTTTCCCATTGTCTTGCCCGCCAAGCTAATTCATTGCCCTTTAAACCCAAGTAGATCGCGAGGATTAGGTTAATTGGGGCTATTGGAATCAAAACCAGCAATGCAATCCAGACATGGTTGCCTATTCCCCAGATCCAGTTAAGCAAAAACGCGCCCCAGCTCCACCCCGTTAAGGGCGGCTGATTGGGATTGGCTGGTTCAGACTTAAGCTGGACACTGTTCTGTGCAGCAGGCTTGGTGTCTACTGGCTGCTTAGGGGGTTGGGTCTTAGTGGGCACTGGCTTCTTGGCCGGTGTTTTGGGCTGGGCTGAGCGAACAATCATGCCGTCGACAGATTTTTTATTGGGCGACACAGGAATCTCCTTGTTTCTGAGTTAAGAATTTGATTATAGCATAACAGATTTTAGATTAGCCCTGCTTGGCTAGATACTGGGAGGCCTCTATCGAAGCCTTAGCGCCTTCGCCAGCGGCTGTAATAATTTGTTTTTCAATCACGTCGGTAATATCGCCGGCCGCAAATATTCCTGGTACCGAGCTCATATTGTTCTTATCTATAACTATCTCGTTAGCCTGGTTGAGCTTCACCAGACCCTTTAGGTAATCTGTAGCCGGCAAGCTGCCCACCTCCACAAACACGCCCTCAACCGGCAGCTCTTTGGTAGCGCTGTAGTCGTGGGGCTTAATAACAATCGAGTTAACAAATTTATCGCCCTTAATTTCTACTACCTCGGTATTGTTTAAAATTCGGGCGTGGACTGCAGCCTTTACTTTATCGATCATTATTGGATCGCCGGTCAGCTCGGCGGTTATGTTTACTATATATATCTGTTTAACCGTCTTGGCCAAATTGAGCGCGGCATCGAGCGCGGCATTGCCGCCACCAATAATTGCAACTTCTTTGTTGCGAAACAGCGGGCCGTCGCACCAAGCACAATAGGCCACGCCTTTGTTCAAATACTCTTGCTCGCCTTTTACACCAAGTGGTCGTGGCACCTTGCCGCCAGCGACTATTATGCTACGAGCCTGTTCGCTCTTGCCGTCGCCAGTTGTAACCTTAAAGTGTTTGCCAGACTTCTCGATCTTTTTAACCCCGCTGGGCACCAGCCGCAACTCAACATGATCCTTGAATTCTTCGAGGTGGTTTTCGAACTTCTTAACCAAATCTGGCCCGGTGATCATACTAAAGCCCAAGTAGTTTTCGATGTCGCTACTCCAGGCCGCCTGACCACCTACATCTCGACTAATTACCAGGGTTTTTAGTTCTTTGCGGGCGGCATATACTCCAGCGGTCATACCGGCCGGCCCAGCGCCCACGATGATTAAATCATACATAAGCAGTATTATAGCAAGCTATTATAAAAGGCTAAAGTGCTTTTGACCTAGTCATGTTTGAGCTTCTTAGTGATAATCTTAACCAACTCAGGAAATTCAAGCTTCTCGCTCACATCGCTGCCATAGTGACCTTGATCATTTTGCTCGTGATATTCCGTTTTGAGCTCCTTGTGAATATGGCGCGCTTCTTCAATTGAGATATATGAGTCATCGGTGGAGACGAATTGAACTATCCATTTTTGGTTATTCCTGATCTTATCCCATTGCCAGAGACGACCATAATAACCGCAAACAAGGTTTACCCTTGTACAAGGGTAAACCTTGTTTAGGCTCATCTAAAAGCCCGAGAGTTTTGGCAAGAAAATCCAGATCAAACCCGCTGCTAGCAAGAAGATGCCAAGTACTGTGCAGATAATTATCAAACTGTTTCGATTGCTATGACTTTTTTCGTTGGCAATCTTCTGAGCTTCGGCAACTGAACCGCCGTTAAATAGTTTTAGCCAAGCATTGGTGTATTGTACCCTTCGGCTAGATAGCAACGCTGCAGTTGGACCAGCAAAAGCATTTGGTCCAAAATCAATCCAATAATCTCTAGTGTCAGCTGTTAGGCGCATGTAAGGCAGCTTATTCTGCAAAGTTGCTTCTCTTTGGCTTTCGTTTTCGATTCTGACCGATGCGCTTTTTAAGCGGGTTCTAAAAAGCTTCTGCGAATCGGACTGCCACCAAATCTGCTTGCCGTCTGAACATAAACTGCCAAACTTTGAATGCTGCATTAACTTAGACTGAAGTTTGTCGTTTGGATTCTGAAAAAACAAAATACCCTCTGTTTGTAAAATCGGATCTGGAGATTTATTCATAGACTAATTCACCAACTTAGGTTTAAAACTAGTTGGCGCTTTCTTGAGCCAGTGATCAATCTCTGGCTTTTTGAGCAGTCCGGCTTGAGCGCCGACTTGCTGCACCACACTCATAGAATTCACGCCGGCCCACGCCAAGCCGGTGGCCAAATCCTTGCCCTGTGCCAAGGCGGCTGTAAATGTGCTGGCATAAGCATCACCGGCGCCGGTGCGATCATAGGGTGGCTTGGGGTCTGGGTAGGGTGGCATAAACACCACCTCTTTACCATCACTAGCAAACGCGCCCTTGGGGCCATCGGTTAGCAACACGACTTTGGGGCCAAGTTTGTGCATATCGTTTATTAAGATTTTTTCATCATTCGAATTGCTGTTCAAGATTTGCTGAAACTCCTCTTTGTTGGCCGCGAAAACTTCGGCTCGGCTATAAAGTTTAGCAAGTTTGGCTTTGCCCTCACGTATCTGAAATGTTCCTGGTTGAAAAGCAAACTTAACATCTTTGTTGGCCTCCAGATACTTGGCAAGCCCAACATGAATTGGTTCACCACTTTCGGCGATTGAGCTCATATACAACCATTCTGACTTATTGTGATCATGTAGCCTGGGCCAGCGATAGTCGTAGGCTTCGTGCTTAATTAAAATTGTGCGATCGGCCTTATACCACAACACGTAATGATAGTTGCTGTGTTTGCCATGGTGAATCCTTACAAATTCGGTCGAAACGTTATTATTGGTTAAGCTATGGAGCATTTCACGGCCGTTGTCGTCATTGCCAACATCGCTTATGAACCCCGTGTTTAATCCCAGGCGAGCCGCTGCTACAGCGGCATTGGCAGCGTTGCCAACAGCTGGAACAACGATCGCCTCCTGAAAAGGAATCTTGGTGCCATAGGTCATACACAACAAGGGGTGATGTGATCTGTCTTGCTCGACCTTGGCTTCGGTCGACAGAAGCTCAATAAAAGCGTCGGTCACTACATCGCCTACGGCTATAAACTCGAAGTTGTTTTTCACCAGCTTTCTCCTTTACCTAATTATGCCTCGTTTGGTCCGAAATCACAAAGTGCTTAAGTTTTTGCTCCTTAACCAGTGGCTTGCGTAATATGCCTGAGCGCCCCCCCACCACGCTTAACGATGCTGCTGCTTGGGCGCCAGCTAAAGCCAGGCATTTGGCAACTGTCTCGCCGGCAATTGTGGCCGCCAAAAGTCCAGCTGCAAAACTATCTTCGGCACCGGTTATTTCGAGTGGTTTGGTCTTTTTGTAGGCCGGGGCATGAAAAATGTTGTTCTCGTTCATATAGTAAGAGCCCTCGAGACCGTCGTATAGGGCTAGTTTTTTTAGGCCGTGTTGATGTGCGGCTACCAGTCCCTCAGTAGCACTGTAGTAACCCCCCAATAGCATACTCAATTCATCTCTATTCAAGATTACCAGATCGCATTCTGCCAGTAGCGACCACAGCCGGTTAGATTTAAGAGTGTGAACATTATTGGGGTGAATAGCTACATTCAACTTGTGCTGCTTAGCCCAATTTACAGCTGTGCGCAATGTCTTATATTCTGCCGGCAGAGTAGCAATGTATAGCCAGCCTTTTTTAACTTTTGGCATCTTGATCTCGCGCGGGGTAAGGCTTATGTATGAGCCCTGGTATTTTAAGAGTGTTTGGTGCTTACCGTTGACGGTCAGCCGAATGGTGTTGTCGGTGTGGTGCTTACGATCAGTCACTATGTGGTCTAGACCCACCTTTTCTTCGCTCAAAATTTGCTCAATGGTACGGGCAAAAATGTCGGCACCAAGCTTGCTAACCAAAGCCGGCTTAAGACCCTGGCGAGCACAAAGTACAGCCGCAATTAGTCCGCCACCACCAACATCGTGAATAGCATTATCGAGCCATAGTATTTGCTCACTAGGAAGCACAATAAGCTCATGACGGTCGTGCTTCTCTGGCTTTAGCCTCCTTGAAACAGCAAAAACATCCATGGCTGAAGAGCCAAGTACAATTAGGTCGTAGCTCATTTTTGCTTGCCTTCTATGGTCGCCAGAATCGCCGCCGATATGGCCGGGGCATCTAATTGATATTCCTGCCAGAGCTGTTGAACTTCGCCCGATTGACCAAATCTATCGTGTACACCCACACGACTAACCGGCACCGGATAGGTCCTGGCCAACAACTCAGCCACAGCACCACCCAGTCCGCCAGCTGCCTGGGCTTCTTCGACAGTCACTACGCAGCCGGTTTTATGGGCACTTTTGGTAATTGTTTGTTCATCGAGCGGTTTAATGCTGGAGCTATTTATTACCTCGACCGAAGCCTTGCCTGTCAGTGTGTGAGCCGCTTTCAAAGCTTCGTAAACCAATGGCCCACAAGCTACAACTGTAATATCACTACCAGATTGTAAGATCTGAGCTTTACCAATCTCAAATGGTGATTTTTCGGTTGTAATAACGGCAGTTTTTTCGCGAGCTAGCCGCAAGTAAGCCGGTTTTTGGATTTTGGCTAAGGCCAAAGTAGCTTTTTGAGCCTCGTGTACATCGGTCGGCACCACCACCACCATGTTTGGCAGCACCCGCATAAGCGCAATGTCTTCGAGCATTTGGTGGGTTGCGCCATCGGGCCCCACCGAAACACCGGCGTGGCTACCAACAATCTTTACATTTCTATTATTTAAGCAGATTGTAGTTCTAATTTGCTCCCAATTGCGACCCGGGCTAAAGCCAGCGTAGCTAGTTACAAACGGGCGCTTGCCAACCGCTGCTAAGCCGCTAGCAACCGTAACTAGGTTCTGTTCGGCTACACCAATCTCTATGTAGCGATCCGGATATTTTAAAGCAAAGGCTTGCATTTGCGTAGACTCTACAAGGTCTGCGCTCAGCGCAACAATTTCGCTATCTTTTTTGCCAGCCTCTAGCAAGCCATCGCCAAAGCCTTTGCGTATTGGCAGCATCTCAATGTCGTCGCGAAAAAGTTTGTTGCTCAAATGCTGTGATTTATTCATGCTCACTCCTGATGCGGCCGTTTAGGGTCCGGAGCCTGTCGAGGGCTACTCTGTCCTGAACAGCTTTCGGTGGATCGCCAGGAATGTCTTGCTTGTCGGGCGGTATGCCGTGCCAACGAAAATCGTATTCCATAAAATCTACACCTTTGCCAGGAATAGTGTGAGCAATAATGCAAGTTGGCTTTTCAAAAATTGCTTTGGCTTGATTACAAGCACCAATTATTTCATCGAAATTGTGACCATCAACCTCTATTACGTGCCAATTAAAAGCCTGCCATTTCATGGCTAGTGGCTCTAGTGGCATCACATCTTCGGTGTTACCATCGATTTGGATGTTGTTACGATCTACAATTACGGTTAGGTTGCTGAGTTTGTTTTTGCCGGCAAACATAATTGCCTCCCAACTATTACCCTCTTGTAGTTCGCCATCGCTACACAGGCAATAAACCCGCTGCAACTTCTTGCCGTCCATCCTCAGCCCGTAGGCCATGCCTGAGGCCTGGCTGATTCCAGAGCCGAGCGGACCGCTGGTAGTCTCTAAGCCCGGCAACCGAGTACGCTCGGGGTGGCCTTGTAGGCGGGTGTTAAACTTGCGCAAAGTCGCTAGCTCTTTGTGCGCAAAGTAGCCTGCCTTCGACATGGTTACATACAGCACAGGGTTGATATGGCCGTTGCTCAAAACAAGTCGATCGCGCTCTTCCCAGTTTGGCTCCTTGGCTCTATAATTTAGCACTCCGCCAAAAAACAGCGCCGTAAACACATCGGCCATGCCAAGCGGACCAGCTGTGTGGCCGCTGCCGGCTTCGACCAACATTTTAATAATAGTCTGCCGAATTTCGTTGGCGGTCAATTCTAATTGCTTGGTAGTCATTGGCTTGATCACTGCATACACTCCGCCAAAATTGTGCTGTAGCGATTCAGTGAGTCCTCGGTCTCAAATAAATATGTATTCACAGCAACCACATCTAAGTCGGTTGAGCAGATTTTTTTCAAAGTTTGTTCGCGCACACCGCTATCAAGCCCCAATTCAATATCCGGCCTTAGTTTACGAACTTCTGGAATTTTATTTAGTACCTCTGGTTGAAATTTCTGACCAGCAAAGCCCGATGAATGGCCCATTATTTGGAAGTAGTCGAGATACTCAATAAGACCTTTAATTTTTTTAACTGGAGTTTCGGGGTCGATAGCAAGCCCAGCCCGTAAACCAGACTTCTTAATCTTTTCTATTACAGGGCCCAACTCCACTTGGCATTCAAAATGCAATATAACCGTGTAGGGGTGTAAGCGAATAATATGGTCGTAATATTTGCGCGGATCGCCCACCATCATGTCAAGGTCGATCTTTAGATCGGCCGGGCGGCCAACTTCTTGCAAGCTCAAGGTCGGATTGTCCACAAAGTCTGCATCTATTACGTCTAGTTGAAAACGATCGGTTAGTTGGCGAATAACCCCCACCCGCTGATTGTATTCTTCCTTAGTTTTTACCAAAACTGCCGGCACTATTTTAATACTCACAGTAAACCCCTTTTGAATTTCGAAAATTTACTCGGTGAATAAAATATTCGTTTTCTTTTTCTTTCGACAAAGCATAGCCGTAGCTATGTTGCGAAGAAAAAGACGGATAGATTAGCGCCTGGTGGATCTGCAGATCAGAAGTGGTTTTATTGTGAGTATTAATCATTCGACTCTTCTTGTTCGATTTGCTCTATTTCGTGCAGCCGGCGCTTGTGCCGCTTTGCACCAGAAAATTTTGTGTCCAAAAAAACTTCGGTCATCTTGTGAAGCGCCTCTACTCCATGCTCATCGCTAGCAAAAACGACTATGTTGCTATCGTTGTCGGCCCGGGTTTCGCGAGCTATGTGTTCTTGCCAAACAAGCGCAGCGCGGGCGCCATTAACCTTGTTGGCAGCTATCTCCATGCCCTCGCCGCTATTGCACAGCAGCACACCAAAACTGCCAGGATCTTCTACCACAGCTCGGGCCACACGCTCGGCAAAAACCGGATAATCGTCGGCCGGGTTAAGATTTTCGGGGCCTAAGTCTACCACTTCGTAATTCTTCGATAGCTTTTCGGCTAGCTCGTTCTTTTTTACAAAACCGCGGTGGTCTGAGGCAATAAATACCTTCATTGCTATATCAATTGTCTTTTATTTTAGAGCCTACCAGTGCCACCATTTCAACCAGCCGGTTGGAGTAGCCCCACTCGTTGTCGTACCAGGCTACCACCTTACACAGATTATCCCCCACCACATTGGTTAGCTGGCTATCAATTATTGCGCTACGGCTGTCGCCTATGTAGTCACTGCTCACCAGCTCCTCTTCGGTTACGGCAATTATGCCGCGGTGGGTACTTTGCGCGGCCTTGGTTAAAACATTGTTCAACTCCTCGACGCTGGTTTTGCGCTTAGCCACAAATGTAATGTCGCTGATAGATACCACCGGGGTGGGCACACGAATGCTTAAGCCATCGAAGGCACCTTTGAGTTCTGGCACGGTCAAGGCCGCAGCAATCGCCGCTCCAGTAGTGGTAGGTACAATGTTTTCGGCGGCGGCTCTTGCCTCGCGGATATCTTTGGCAGGCCCGTCTTGTAACACTTGGCTGGCAGTATAGGAGTGCACAGTAGTCATAAGTGACTTTTCTATGCCGATTTCTTGGCTTAGCACAGCCATAACTGGTGCTATGCAGTTGGTGGTACACGAGGCATTATCGACAATTTGGTGCTCAGCTTTTAGATCTTTTTCGTTTGCCCCAATCACGTAGGTGTCGTGGGTGTGGTCGTCTTTTTCTGGGGCTGAAAGAACAACCCGCTTGGCCCCGGCTAATAAGTGCTTTTTTAGATCACTGTGGTGGGTAAATAGCCCGGTCGATTCTATAGCAACATCAACCCTTAGCTTATTCCATGGCAATTTATCTGGCTCCTTGATAGCCGTAACCTCAATAGCCTTGTTGTCAACAATCACATGTGTATCGTCTGAACTTACCGCTCTTTGATAGGTACCATAATTACTGTCGTATTTTAATAAGTGGGCTAAGGTCTTGGTGTCGGTCAGATCATTTATAGCCACAATCTCTAGGTCGTCGCGAGCAAAAGCAATCTTAAACGCATTGCGGCCAATTCTACCAAAACCATTAATAGCAATTCGAATCATAGAAGCTCCTATTTAGCTTATGCTTCTATTGTAACCGCAACAGGTGCCTGGCTCAAGTAAGTTGGAGACTGCCCAAGCCAATAGCTACAATTGCCACCAAAAGGATCATTGCAAACTCAATTATGCCGGCCAGTATAACAAACAAGATCGGCTTTTTATGATGTGCAAAAAAACCGGCCAGTGCTACAGCAGTAGCCGCTAGAGGCAAGAAAAGCAAAAACAAAAACAGTAGCAATGATCTGGTTATATTGCCCGTGCCGACAGCAAATAAAAGCGCTGCAATCCAAATAATTTCGAGTGTTGCCGCAATATACAAACTAAACCTAGGCAGCTTTTCCATTGGCTATTTTTTGTTACGCTCTGGCTCTTTAGGGTGTTCGTGGCCACGCAGTTCGCGCTGGTCGGGCTTGCTTCCGCTAGACTTGTCTTTGCGAATTCCCAGCCGACCGGCCAATCGATTTAGCCGCAACCAGGCTGGTTTTTTTTGCTCTTGCTTGATAATAAATGCTCTCCTAGTTACTTCTTCATTTTGCTGTGGGGCTTACAGACATTGTCTTTGCAGTCAGCACCATCAATCAACAATTTGAGATCGGCCGGGTCGTGAGCACCACATAAGGCCTGTTTGGTTTCGGTATTTACAAAGCTTGGCACGCCAGCCATGCCACCACAGGCTTCACCAATAATATCTTCGTACTTTTTCATTACCTCTTGGTTCTTAGCGTTGTTCCATACCTCGAGTTTTTGAATCTCAATATCTAAATCTTTTTCGAGCTGCGCCACAACTGGCTTCATTGCCATGCAATGTGGGCAGGTCTCGCCATAGAACTTGAGCCTATGTCGGAGGCTTTGCTTCTTTGGCCACAAAGAAGTGCTGTCCGCACAGGACAAGACTCAGCTTTCGGCCTGAACGGCCGACTTACTTTTTGGCAGCAAAAAGTTAAGCCAAAACTGCCGGCATGGACACAATCCAACAGCATTCAGATAGCTTTAACTTCGGGTTCTTGTGGAACTCGCCCCGACGGTGCCGTCGGGGCTCAAACAGTCCTCGAACACCGAGTATCAAAGCTATCTTCACTTGCTGATTGCTTTAATGCCGGAATAGGCTCAATGACGGCTGATCTTGCAACGGCCGGTGAGCTACTTAAGCTTAGCTTTGACCTCTACAAAGGTTTCAACTTTGCGTGTTTTGGGGTCGAATTTTTTGAGTTCTAGCTTATCGGCCGTGTTCTTGGGGTTCTTGCGGGTGTAGTAGCGGCTACCCGTAGCCTTGTTACGCATTACCACGATTTGTTCTTGAGTTTTCTTAGACATAATGGAGACAATTATATCTGAAAACTAGCTATTAAGCAAGTCTTTAGTAGTCTGGGCATACGGTTCGGGGTTTTCCCAAATGTCGTCGTGTTGGCTTGGAAATTCGTGCAGCTGCCAGCCTTGGCGAAGTACTTGATTTGACAATCTGCACACCGGCCATAACTACGACGAAATAGTAATTTGGAGTTACACTTCGGACACCCCAGAGATCCATAGATGAGTTTAAATATTTGTTTGTGACATTGACGT